>JALHET010000196.1 GCA_022839525.1 Lentisphaerota bacterium | reverse complement strand
TGCACATCCACCGACCGGTCTGTCACAGGATAGTCTGAACCATGCACCGCGTCGACGATCTGATAACGCGAGAAAACCACACCCGGCCGTCTCATAAAGAGCTCCAGCACCTTGAACTCGGTCAACGTCAATTCCAACGGTTCACCATCAACGGTGACCAAATGGTGTGTGCGGTCAATCGTGATCGGACCGCGAACCAGAATATCCTTCCCGTCATCCGGTTCAACTGCGGCGCGCCGGAGCACGGAACGCACGCGCGCCGAGAGTATCCGCGCGCTGAACGGTTTGGTCACATAATCGTCCGCCCCCACCTCCAGTCCAGCCACCACATCGGCATCCTCATCACGCGCCGTCACCATGATCACCGGAACTTTGGCGGTCCGCTCGTCCGCACGTACCGCCCGGCAAAACGCGTACCCGTCTGTCCCCGGCAACATCAGGTCAAGCAGGATCAGATCCGGAATCGTCCGCGCGAGGTAACTCTTTGCTTCCTCAGCCGAACAGCACTCCCGGATCTTATAGCCTTCGCGCTCCAGATTGTACCGGAGTAATTCGCGGATATCCGCCTCGTCTTCCACAATCAGCAGGGTCTCGTTTGCCATAACCGCTCCACTTTCAAGGGGCTGCTTTGATGCCGGATGATTGTGCCGTCGACCAGATAAGCAACGTCCTCCGCGATGTTGGTCGCATGATCTCCGACCCGTTCCAAATCGCGTGCGACACTGTGCGTCAAAATCAGCGATTCGGTCATGGCGCCCGTGTTCGCCGGCGTCGCACGCTCGATCACACTTTGAATAACCTCCGCGCTCAGGTGGTCGAGCTCATCGTCGCGGGCGATCACCGCGACGGCCTGCCGGACATCGAGGCTGATCAGCGCGTCGAGGCTCTCCTTCAGCATCTCCCTTGCCACCCGCCCCATCTGCATAAGCCTTCCCTGAAAGTCCGTCACTGGAAAATCGGCCAGCCTTAAGCCGTGCGCCGCAATATTCACAACGATGTCGCCGATCCGTTCCAGGTCGTTGTTGATCTTGAGCACCGCAACAATAAAACGTAAATCGCGCGCCACAGGCTGATGCAGCGCCAGAATCTTGAGGCACTCCTCCTCGATCTGAACCTCGCGGTCATCGATTTCCTTATCGCGATCCATCCACATCCGCATCGCCTCTTTATCGCGACGCTCCATGGTTTTGAGCACTTCGGAAAGCCGCATCTCCACCTCACCCGCAAGCCGCAGGATGGCCTCTTTCAGCAACTCACTCTCGCGTGCAAAAATCACGTTCATCCGTCACTCCCATGCAATCATCACCCGAAACGTCCGGTGATATAATTTTCGGTCTGCTTGTCCCGGGGCTTTGTGAAGAGATCATCCGTTGCCGCGAATTCTACAAGATTCCCCTCGTAAAAAAAAGCCGTCATATCGGAAACGCGTGCGGCCTGCTGCATGTTGTGCGTGACGATCACGATCGTGTACCGCCCGCGCAACTGAACAATCAGTTCCTCGATACGTGCCGTCGCCTTGGGATCCAAGGCCGAGGTTGGCTCATCCATCAGCAGCATTTCCGGTCTCACGGCCAGCGCGCGGGCCAGGCAGAGGCGTTGCGCCTGTCCGCCGGAAAGCCCCAGCGCGTTCTTGTTCAGGCGGTCTTTGACCTCTTCCCACAAGGCCGCGTCGACAAGACTTTCCTCCACACGCCTGTCCAGTTCTGCCTTGGACAGATTGTCATGCAGCCGCAGCCCGTAGGCGACATTGTCGTAGATGGACTTCGGGAAGGGATTCGGCTTCTGAAACACCATGCCGATCCTGCGCCGCAGCACCGCGGTATCCACATCGTCACCGTATACGTTCTGCCCGTCGAAAATCAGTTTCCCCTCAGTACGGCAACCGGGGATCAGGTCGTTCATGCGGTTGATCGCCCGCAGAAACGTACTCTTGCCGCACCCGCTCGGCCCGATGATGGCCGTCACCAGCCCGGCGGGAATGGCCAGATCCACCCGCTTGACAGCCTCGCACTGACGGTAAAAGACCGAGAAGCCTTTGGCTTCGGCATGCGCTTCGGTTTTCTGTTTTGGTTCTTCCATCGTCTTCCCTACACTTTCAACTGTTTGGCCACCCGCGCCCGGATCAGGATCGCGGCCAGATTCAAAGCCAGCACGATCAGCACCAGCGTTGCCGCCATACCGTATTGCACATGCCGGATTTCCTCGACCGCCTCATGCTCTGTGCACAGGTTATACAGGTTCCACGAGAGCGCGGGTGTCGGCTGCGACAGCAATTCCGAAGGGGTGACCCATTTACCGACACTCACCGCCGCCGTGAAAATGATGGGGGCGGTCTCGCCCGCCGCACGTCCCATGCTGATCACGACGCCGGTAAGAATGCCGGGCAGGGCCGCAGGCAGAATCACGGTCAGGATCGTGCGCCACTTTCCCGCGCCCAGCGCCAGTGCGCCTTCCTTGTACGCGCGGGGCACCGCCGCGATCGCCTCTTCCGAAGAACGGATCACAGTCGGCAACACCAGCAGCGCCAAGGTCAGAGCGCCCGCCAAGACACTTTTACCCGGCGAGACCTTCAACGTGTTGATGAAAAACGCGAGCCCGAACAACCCGAACACCACGCTCGGCACACCCGCCAGCGTGTTCACGCAGGATCGCAGGAACGACAGGATTGCCCCCTCTTGGGCATATTCCTGAAAATAGACCGCCGCGACAATGCCCAGCGGCACGGCGATCAGCATCGCCCCCAGCGCCAGGTAAACGGTCCCCAAAACCTCCGGGCCAATCCCGCCGAAAAAATGCGCATCGAGCGAGGGATCCGTCAGAAAACGCGGATAGAAGGTCAGACGCGGCCTCAGAAGCCTGCGCAGATCCTTACGCAGCAGGGGAAAGACCGGAGCCAACGCAGTGCCCTCAAACAGCGGTTCCCGGGGAACAAGCACCTTTTTGCTCCCGCCGTCTGAATAATCCCACGTTTCCTCGAAGAGGATGTCGTTCACCTTGTCCTGCGCCTGCTCCCACCGCGTCTGCCCATAGACCATGCGCGTCAACGCAGGCAACGGCTTGCCGGGAGCCGGCCCCAGCAGAACCGCCACACCGTCGCGTACCGCCTGAAAAGCCGGCTTCAACTCCTTGCGCCGTGCCGCGGGCAAGCCGGGCAGTTCACGCTCAAATGCGTCTATGGCCGCGTAAACCGGTTGTCTCGCACGTTGGACTTCGTCCCATTCCGCCGCCACACGATCCCCGTTGCCGCGCCCGAACTCTCCCAGCATCATCCGCCGGTACTCGACCGTTCCCACGAACACGTACGCACCCGCCCCTTTGACGAAAACCGGCACAAGCACCAACAGCAGGAACAGCGTCATCACCGCCACGGCCAGATAACCTGCGGCGGTGAACGCGCGGTCCAAAAATTTCCGGGTCGACATCCGCATACGGTCAACCTCCTCTCAAACGTTTGCGCTGCCGCGCCACAATCCATTCGCCTGCGAGATTGCACGCGAAACTGAAAAGCAAAAGGCAAAAACCCATGGCAAAAAGCACATGATAATGCGCCGACCCGGTCATCTGGTCCGCCTCACCCATATCGCCCGCGATCGTCGCCGTCAGCGTACGCACCGGTTGCAGCAGGTTGTACCACGGCTTCGGGATCTGAGCCGCATTGCCCGACGCCATCCAGACCACCATCGTCTCTCCCAGCGCCCGCATGATGCCCAGCAAAACGGCCGAACAAATCCCGCTCACTGAGGCGGGAATCACGACTTTGACCAGTGTCTCGGCCCGTGTGGCGCCCAGCGCATAGCTGCCTTCGCGCAACTCGCGCCCCGCCGCCTGCAGCGCGTCCTCAGACACGCTCACGATCGTCGGCAGAGCCATCACGCCCAGAATGAGCGAAGCGGTCAGCGCGTTCACCCCGCTGGAGATCTCGACGGTGCCGGGTAGCCAATGTCCCACGTCCTGCAAAAAAGGCGCGACCACCGTCAGGGCGAAGAACCCGTATACGACAGAGGGAATAGCCGCCAGCATTTCGATGACCGGTTTCAAAACCTGACTCACCTTGAACGGGAGAATATCGCTCATGCAGAGAGCCGCAAAAACACCCGGCGGCACAGCCATCACAACCGCCGCGCCCGTCACAAGGAAACTGCCCACAAAAATAGCGGCCGCCCCAAACTGGGGCGGCTCGTGCGACGGATACCATGCTTGGGAGAAAAAGAACTCGCTGACCCCTCTGGCACGGAAAAACGGCAGGGCGTCGCGCGCGATGAAAAAGATGATCGCCAACACCGCGAGCGCCGCCACGGACGTGACCGAAAAGAGAAAGGATCGACCCGCCAAGCTGAAAATCTTCCGGCGCGTCCGCTCGCCGGAAGACAGGATCATTGTGTCCGATGAACGCATTACTGTTTCGGGGAAACCGGCACGAAACCGATCTCCGCGATGATCTCCCTGCCCTTATCGCTCCGGCTCATGCCGAGGAATTTGCCGGCCAGGCTTTCCGGCGCCGGCTCCCCGTTCGTGAACATGAACAACTCACGCGAAATCGGATAGGTCTTGTTGAGCACCGTCTCGTCCGAGGGTGCCACACCGTTGATTTCAAGCGCCTTGACCGACTTGTCCAC
>JALHET010000195.1 GCA_022839525.1 Lentisphaerota bacterium | reverse complement strand
GACCAGGACACCCTGCCCGAAACGCTGGACGCCCCGACCATGCTTACCCTGCATGCCGCCAAGGGGCTCGAATTTGAAAACGTGTTCATCGTGGGGCTGGATGAGATGATCTTGCCGCACAGCCGCTCGCGCGACGACCCGGAAGCCCTGGAGGAAGAGAGAGTTGTTAAAGGCATGCCCCGCGTTGTGGCCGGGCGTGTGCCACGAGATGCCCGCCTCGTCCATAACGTAGTGGCGCAGGGCGTGCCAGAACCGGGGTTCCCAGAGGGCGCGGAAAAGATGTTTCACGCGCGGCAGGTGGTCATGGATATGGGTGAAGACTTCGCGTGGTTTCAATACCCACCGGCGCGAAGGCACGCGTACGTGTTCATCGCCGGGCGTGGTGAGAACAATCTTTGGGATGGCGGAAAAATAGGTATAGAGCCACTGCGTGATGGTGATTCCATCAAGCGTCAGGGCATGAAGGGGGATGCGCTGGGTGTCACCTTCCTTGGGGGGAAAGGAGGCATCGAGCAGAAAAAGGATACAGTTCTTTCCGTCGTCAGTGAGCATCCCTTCGACGGTCTCATCTGAAAAAAGGGCTCGCTGGAGCTCTTCGGGGCATGTGAGCGGCACGATTTTCAAAGGAGGCCAGTCGATCGGGTCATCGGAAGGAAAGGTCTCGTTGCAGAAATCGCGGAAGGTATCGGAAAGGCCATGTGTCAAGTTTTGAATGGCGTCGTGGTCGGGCGGGGTGTTTTGCAGATACAGGACGGTCAGTACATTCATGTTGCTTTTGGCGGACGGTTGTGGGGGGAGTGGGGTTCCTCCAGATTCAGTCCCCCTTCGGTGTTGTGGAGTTGTGAAGAAGATTACGGTAATACCGGACGGCTGACAACTGGTTTTTTTCAAGTCCGCAGCCGCCATCTTTTCGGGGCATGCCAGTGACACGTTTAAAGCGTTTAGGGCGGATGAGTTCGGAATCGGCGGGGCGGTTCTTGGGCACTGAACACTCCAACAGTTCAGTCAGCAAATTGAGGCTGGCTTGACGGGTGCAGAAAGAAATAAGCGTCAAGAGGGGTGTCGCATTACTAGGAAAAGTGTATAATACACGCCGATGCTGAAAGGAGAGCGTGACACAATGAGAAAACCGATCATTATGATGTTTGTAATGTTTGCGGTGGGGATACGGGGTGTACGGGGGGCGGACATACTCGTTGAGGCCGAAGGTTTTGCGGATCGGGGCGGTTGGGTCATCGACCAACAGGCGATGGATCAGATGGGGTCGCCGTATCTGCTTGCGCACGGGCTGGGTGTGCCAGTGGCGGACGCCGTGACAACGGTCGCGGTTCCTTCGGCAGGGATTTATCGTGTGCTGGTTCGCACCCGGGACTGGGTGGCGACATGGAAGGCGCCGGGCACGCCGGGCAAGTTTCAACTGGCCATTAATGGGCGCGTGCTCGACACGCTGTTCGGTGTGGAAGGCGCGGCTTGGCACTGGCAGGAGGGCGGCAAGGTCGAGTTGCCCGCAGGTTCTGTCAAACTCGCGCTGCATGACCTGACCGGGTTCAATGGGCGTTGCGACGCGATCCTGCTGACGACCGACGACGGGCTCGTCCCGCCCAATGAGGGGGCGGCCATGGAAACGTTCCGGCGCAAGGCGTTGGGCCTGTCCGGTGTGCCGGAAGACGGGGGCAGGTACGACCTCGTGGTGGTGGGTGGAGGCATGGCCGGCTGCTGTGCGGCGGTCAGCGCGGCGCGGCTGGGATGCCGGGTCGCCCTCATCCATGACCGTCCGGTGCTCGGCGGAAACAACAGCTCGGAGACGCGTGTCGGCCTTTCCGGCTTGATCCATCAGCAGCCCTACCCGCGGCTCGGCGACCTGGTGGACGAGATCGGTCCGGTCGGTTACTGGAACCTCTATGAGGCCAAACGCGATCCCGATTCGCCGCGCAGCAAAAAGATACTCTCAATCATTGCGGCGCATCCCGAGAAGAGGGAGCATAACGCGGGGCCTGCCAGCAATTACGAGGACGCGCAGAAGCTCCGTGTCGTGCAGGGCGAAAAAAACCTGAGGCTCTTTTTGTCGACGCGCGTGACCAAAGCCGAGATGCAGGGCACCCGCATTGCGGCGGTTGTGGGGCGGGACATCGTGACGGGGCGCGACACGCTTTTCCGCGGAAGGCTGTTCGCCGACTGCACGGGCGACGGTTGCGTGGGCTTTCTGGCCGGTGCCGATTTCCGTTCCGGCCGCGAGTCGAAGCGCGAAACGGGTGAGGAACTTGCCCCGGAACAGGCCGACGCGCTGATGATGGGAGTGTCGGTTCAATGGTACTCGGTGATCGAGGAAAGGGCTGTTCCTTTTCCGGAATGCCCGTGGGCGCTGCCTTTTACAGAGGAGACCTCGCAACCGATGACGCGCGGCGACTGGGATTGGGAGGCCGGATTGAATCTCGACTCGATCCGGGACATCGAACAGATCAGGGATCTCGCCCTGCGCGCGACCTTCGGCAACTGGGCTTTCCTCAAAAACCACAGTGCCAAGAAGGCGGCTTTCGCCAACCGGCGTCTGTCTTGGGTCGCTTACATCGGCGGCAAGCGCGAAAGCCGCCGGCTGCTGGGTGACGTGATCCTGTGCCAACAGGACATCGAAGAACAGCGCGCCTATCCCGACGCCTGTGTCACCACGACGTGGGGACTGGATCTTCATTATCCGAACCCTGAGAACAGCAAACACTTCCCCGGTCTGGAATTCCGTTCCATCGCGAAGAGCAAGGAGATCAAACCCTACGCCTTTCCTTACCGGTGCCTGTACAGCCGCAACATCGAAAACCTCCTGATGGCGGGGCGCGACATCAGCGTGACGCATGTGGTGCTCGGCTCGGTGCGCGTGATGCGAACGGGAGGTATGATGGGTGAGGTGGTCGGCATGGCAGCGTCGCTCTGCACCCGCCATAACACGACCCCGCGCGGCGTTTTCCAGAATCACCTCGGGGCGCTTCAGGAACAGATGCGGCGCGGCGTGGGTTCTGCGGCGTCACAGGAGAAGTAAGGTTAGGCGCGTCAACCGGCGGGCTCGACCTTCGGCGTGCTTCTGACCGGTACAACCGCCTCTTTGACGGCGTTGCAGAGGGTCACGCGCTGCGCGTCAAATCCGGCACTCTCATCGCTGCGGATATGCCGGTGAAAGAAGCCGCTTTCAGGAAATCACGTCTCTCGCGAGATCGATCGCCTGCTCAATGTTTTTCCTGAAAGGCTCGACCGTGGCTTTCCATGGCGCCATCATGAATCCCTTGAGGCGCTCCGGCGCGATGTTTTTCTTGCAGAAGTCAACCGTGCTGCTGAAATTCTCGTTGAAGCTCCAGTTGGATCCGGTGGGAACTTGGTCGAACCCCGCCTTTTCCAGCGTGAGATAGGCTTTGACATAGAGGCCGGAAGAGGTCTTTTCTTCGGGGTTAAAGGTCTTGCCGTAGTACCAGTTGCTCTGGAGGACGGATTTCGGCATGCGCTTGAGGAAACTTTCCTCGTGGTGCCAGATGTAGTCCGACCAGATCCACGGGCGGACACCCTTGTCCTCAACCGTCTTGACGAAGAACAGAAAATCGTGCCACCACAACTCGTGTTGCCGGACCACCACGAAGTTATAGTAGCTCTGGTGGTTGTACGTTTCCTCATCATACCCCAGATGGAAGAAGCGTGGTGTGTCGAAAATATCGATGACCTCGCGGATCACATCGGCGCACACTTTATAATAGGTGGCGGTGGACACCATGCGCGAATAGTCTTTGAGCCACAGGTCATGACAGGCGGAAAAGTTCATTTTCGGGATGGGCTCCAGCCCCATTTGACGCAGGCGTTTCAGTTTGCCGCGGATCTTGTCAATCGTCCACGATCCCTTGACGGCCAGCTCCGGGTGGCTCTCAAGCTGAATGCCCTCGCCGATGTTGATGACGGCCATATTCATGCCGGCATTCACCATGCGCTGGGTGATGTCATCCCAGACCTTCTCATCGCAGCGCAGATGATCCGCAACGCAGATGTAGGAGAGCAGTTCCGGAGGCGTGTTTCCGAACTTTTTCACCGGCACGTCGCTGCACATGTTACGCCCCAGATGCACCAGGTTCGCCCAAATGAACGCGTCTTTTTTAGCCATGGTCACCCCCGTTTTCCTCACAAACTTTCCCATAACGCGGACCGGAATATCCCGGCCGTTAAACAAAACCTATTATGCCGGGACGGGGAAAATAGTCAACTCCGGATTTGTCGGGTGTCGGCGGCAGTACAAACGGGACACAAAACTCCTGTTTTCACTCGCGCAAAAATTCTTGGCCTGAGTAATCTAGTTGTCTGTCTGGGTACAGTTCCCTATAATGAAATATCAATTGGAGTACAAAACCATGTTGAGATGGAATCCCGAACTGTACGGACGCTCTCTGCTGAGGCTGGCGGATCTGACGGATGAGGAGATGCTGGACGTGATCGAACTTTCGGTCGCGTTGAAGGCTCGCCGCCGGTCGGGCGTGCGGGGCGATTTGCTGAAACGCCGCCATGTTGCCCTGATTTTTGAAAAGAGTTCCACGCGCACACGCAATTCGGCCTCCGTGGCTATCCGGGATGAGGGCGGTTCGGCGGAATATCTCACCAAGAACGATATCCACCTCGG
>JALHET010000663.1 GCA_022839525.1 Lentisphaerota bacterium | reverse complement strand
ATCCTTCGCCAAAGCCGCGCTCGAACGAGGCACACGCTACGACGTCATTCTCATGGACATGACCGATCCGGCAGGCCCCTCGCTTGCTCTCTACACCCGGGAGTTTTTTGCAATCGTGCGCGGCCTTCTCGCAGACAACCGAGCCCTGTTCGCAATGCATACCGAATCGCCCGATTGCCGCCCAACTGTATTCGCAAAAATACACGCCACACTCCGCTCCGAATTCGACCGGGTCATACCCTTCGTATCGCACATACGCATGTACGGCGGACTGTGGTCCTGGGCTCTCTGCAGCGCCCGTGCCGAAAGCAGCGCCTTGCCTGGCGGCGGCTCAGCAGCCGGGGCACGAAGCAGATCCGTAGCACCTGACGCCCAAAACCTGCTGCCGATATCGGCCGACACCGCCGCCCAGCGAATCGCCGAACGCAACCTTTCCGGCCTGAAAATTGTCAGCCCCGAAACCTGGCCGGGATTTTTCGCGCTCTGGCCCGTCTGGCGCAGCCTGCTCGATCCGGAAACCGCCCCTGCTCCGGCGACGGACGCACACAGCAGCTACGGACTGTAAAAAAAAAGCGCGAAGGAAAAACTCCCTCCGCGCTTCAGTACATAGCCGGCGCACCGGAATACACCCCGCGCACCGTTGAATCGATTTACCAGTTTTCAGCCAGACGCTCGAAGTAACCCTGCGGATGAGCGCAAGCCGGGCACAGCTTTGGAGCTTCCTTGCCAACATAAATAAAGCCCTCCTGCACCCACATATCGTTGTCTTCGATGCGCTTCATCATCGCTTCGTAACGCTTGGCATGCTGCTTTTCGGCAATCGCGATATTTTCCATCACCGTCGCAACCACATCGAAACCTTCCTCGCGGGCAACCTTCGCATAGTCCGGATACATGTGCTGCCATTCATGATTCTCGCCGGCAGCCGCCTGCCTGAGATTCTCCAGCGTCGTACCGATATACCCCGCAGAACCGCCCGAAGGAATCGCCAGCTCGGCACCGCCTTCAAGGAACTTGAACAGCCGCTTGGCATGCTCCTTTTCCTGCTCCGCAGTCTCCAGAAAAATCTGCTGAATCTGAATAAAACCTTCATCCTTAGCCTTGCTCGCCCAGTATGTATACTTGTTGCGCGCCTGCGACTCGCCAATAAACG
>JALHET010000008.1 GCA_022839525.1 Lentisphaerota bacterium | reverse complement strand
TTTGCAGTTACCCGCAACACCCTTGCCAATCGCTAATGTTTCCTATCAACTCGGCACATACAGGAACTTGCATCCTGCCAGTTTAATATCATGCCCGACCTACAAAACAGGGAGACGTCCCTATGGACGCCTCCCTGTTACCTTACCATTACAATCCTGTCAACCTTCTATGGCAGCCTGTGCTGCGGCCAGTCGCGCAATGGGCACCCGGAAGGGCGAGCAGGAGACATAGTTGAGCCCCACGGTATGGCAGAACTTCACGGAAGAAGGCTCACCTCCGTGTTCCCCACAGATACCGCACTTGAGGGTAGGCTTCACCTCACGTCCCTTGGCAACAGCCATGCGCACCAGCTGTCCCACACCGTTCTGATCGAGCACAGCGAATGGATCCTGCTTGAGGATTCCCTTGTCGATGTACATCGGCAGGAACTTGGCCACGTCGTCGCGGCTGTACCCGAAGGTCATCTGAGTCAGGTCATTGGTTCCAAAGGAGAAGAAATCGGCTTCGGCAGCAATCTTATGCGCCGTAAGGGCGGCACGCGGAATCTCAATCATCGTGCCAACCATGTAGGATATGTTCTTGATCTTCTTTTCCTTGCACACCTCAGCATGCACGCGGGCGATGACCTGCTTCTGGTGCCTCAGCTCGCTCACATCGCAGGTGACCGGAACCATGATCTCGGGCTTGCACTTCTTGCCGACCGCAAGGAGTTCGGCCGCCGATTCAAAGATCGCGCGTACTTGCATCTCGGTCACCTCGGGATAGGTTACGCCGAGGCGGACGCCGCGGTGCCCCATCATAGGGTTGCTCTCGTGCAGGGCTTCGCCGCGCTTGCGGACATCCGCAGCGCTGATACCCAGGGCGGAAGCCAATTCGGCCTGCTTTTCTTCGCCCTGCGGCACGAACTCGTGCAGCGGCGGATCGAGCAGGCGGATCGTCACGGGCAACCCTTCCATGGCTTCCAGCGTGGCCTTGATGTCGCGCTTGACGAACGGCAGCAACTCCTTCAACGCGCTGCGGCGCTCATCGAGCGTCTCGCTGAGAATCATCTTGCGCAACAGGAAGAGCGGCTTATCGCTATCCCCACCGTAGAACATGTGCTCCGTGCGGAAGAGACCGATGCCATCGGCGCCGAACGCACGGGCCGCCTTGGCGTCAGCCGGCGTATCGGCATTGGTGCGCACACCCAACGTGCGGAACTTGTCAGCCATCGCCATGAACTTCTGGAAACGCGGATTCTCCGTCGCGTCGATCATCGGCAGGCGTCCGGTGTAAACGTAGCCCCGTGTCCCGTTGAGCGTCACAACGTCCCCTTCCTTGAGCAGCAGATTCGACCCCGTTATCTTGGCGGTCTTCGCGGCAACGTTCACATGCAAAGCCCCGGCACCAACGATGCAGCACTTACCCCAACCGCGCGCAACCAGCGCCGCGTGCGACGTCATGCCGCCGCGGGCCGTCAGAATCCCCTCCGCCGCGCGCATCCCCTCGACATCCTCGGGATTGGTCTCCTCGCGGATCAAGATGCATTTTTTGCCCGCGCGAGCCGCGGCGACAGCGTCCTCGGCCGTGAACACCAGCTTGCCGCAGGCGGCACCCGGGCCAGCCGGAAGACCCTTGGCCAACGGCTGGGCATTCTTCTCGAACTTGGGATCCACGACCGGATGAAGCAACTCGTCCAACTGATGCGGCTCCACACGCTTGACCGCCGTCTTTTGGTCGATCAGGCGCTCGGCCAGCATATCCATAGCCATGTTCAACGCCGCAGTACCGGTACGCTTGCCAACGCGGCACTGAAGCATCCACAGCTTGCCCTCCTCAATCGTGAACTCGATGTCGAGCATGTCGCGGTAGTGTTTCTCCAGCTTGTTGCGGATGGCGAAAAGCTGCTTATAGGTGACCGGCATCGCCTCCTGCATGCTGTGCAGATGCTTGTTCTGCTCGTTCTTGGTATCGTCGTTGATCGGGCTCGGCGTGCGGATACCCGCCACAACGTCCTCACCCTGAGCGTTGACCAACCATTCGCCGTAGAATTTGTTGTCGCCGGTGGCCGGGTCGCGGGTGAAGGCCACGCCAGTGGCGGAAGAGTCGCCCATGTTGCCGAACACCATCGCCTGAACGTTTACGGCAGTGCCCCAATCGTCCGGGATGCCCTCAATGCGGCGGTAGGAAACGGCCTTCTTGCCGTTCCAGCTCTTGAACACGGCAGCAATGCCCCCCCACAGTTGCGCCATCGGATCATCCGGGAACGCTTTGCCAAGATGTTTCTTGACCAGCTTCTTGAACTCATCAGCGAGAAGTTGCAGGTCTTCGGCTTTCAGATCCGCATCGGACGAACACCCGCGGGCGTGCTTGAACTGATCCAGCGTCTCGTCCATGATCTTGCGGATACCCTTGCCCAACGCGGGCTCCAAACCTTCCGCCTTCTCCATCACGACATCGGCGTACATCATGATCAGACGACGGTAAGAATCCCACACGAAACGCGGATTGTTGGTTTTCTTGATCATGCCGGGGATTGTGGCTGTGGAAAGGCCGACGTTCAAAACCGTATCCATCATGCCGGGCATGGATTTACGCGCGCCGGAACGGCAGGAGACGAGCAGCGGATTCGCGGGATCGCCGTACTGCTTGCCCATAATCTTCTCGGCCTTGCGCAACGCTGTCAGAACCTCCCCTGTCAGCTCGGGAGGCAATTTACAGCCGTTGGCGTAATACGCCGTGCAGCACTCCGTACTCACCGTAAAGCCCGCCGGCACAGGAATGCCCAAGCGGCACATCTCGGCCAAGTTCGCGCCCTTACCGCCGAGCAGGTTCTTCATCGCCGCGTCACCCTCCGCCTTGGCGTTGCCAAAGGAGTAGACATACTTCACGGTCTTGACCGGTGTTTTTTTAGCAGAAACCTTCTTGAAACTCTTAACCATCTTTGCCATTTTTCTTCCTTCGTTTGTAAAAAAGAACATCAGTTTATCACATAAATACCAGGAGTACAATCCCTGTGGGGTCAAACAAGATCACGCAGGAGCGCATCAACATGCCGCCCGCATCAACACCCGTCCGCCACAGGCGCGCCGTCGAGGATCCTGTCGGTCGCGCTCACACCCAAACGGCCCACGCCCATCTTCAGGAACATCACGGCACGGTTCCAGTCCCGGATACCGCCCGAAGGCTTGACCTTGGCGCGGCCTGCGCAGGTTTTCAGCATTGCCGCGACCTGCTCGACCGTCGCGCCGTCCCCATTGAACCCCGTCGACGTTTTCACGTAGTCAGCCCCGGCCGCGACCGCGATCTCACATGCTTGGGCGACCTGTTCCAGCGTGAGCAGACACGATTCCAGAATCACTTTCACGAGCACGCCTTTAGGCTTGGCCACGGCCACCACCGCCTCAATGTCCTTTTTGACATACCCGTACTCGCCCGAAAGGAATTTGCCAATGTTCATCACCATGTCCAACTCGTCCGCGCCGTCGTCAATCGCCAGTTTCGCTTCGAGCGCCTTCACTTCGGAGCGGCTCGCGCCGTGCGGAAAACCGATCACGACCGCCAGAGCCGTTCCCGAACCCTTCAACAGCCTGGCGGCAAGCGCGGCATCCGTCGGACGCACGCAGAGGCCGCCCACGCCTCTGGCCACACACATCGCGGCGTTTTTCCGGATGTCCGCATCGGTCATTGAGGGCTTCAGCACCGCGTGATCCATCATCTTCGCGGCACGCTCTTTCGTGACCGGCACCTCGCTCATCGTCTTCTCCCCATGTAGCCCGAGCCCGGCAAGCAAAGGGACACCTCTTTTTAGTATCCCTGTTCGGGGCGGGATGATCCATGAACCCCTTGTTTACCGGAACAGGTTCAGGAAAGGGCACCCCGACGAACCCAGATTAATCACGCTGACCGTGTGAACCGAGTCGTTCCTCGTGTTCTTGAGCCCGGGAAAACTCATGTCGAAGTTCACGACAATCAGCTTGTCGCCCCACACCATCGGCTCGCAGGGCTGATCCAACAGCCCATCCGCGCCGTCAGTGTCGTCATTCATCCACAGCGTACCGAGCTTGCCGGCCTTGATGTCCCAGTAGAGAACCGCGTTGCGCTCGGAGTCGGTCATGATGATCCAATCTTTTTTGGCGTAATAGCAGATCCCGTCGCAGCAGGGGAACACCTTCGGGTCATTGATCAGCGTCCGCGGCTTCTCATACGTGCCGTCCGGCTTAAGCTTCAGGACATAGAAATGCCCGTCGCCGAAGTTTCCGGTATAGATGTTGCCGTCCCCGTCGATGCACAGGCCGTCCGCGCCAGCGGCGTCCTTTCGGTGCGGCAGCGGCACGGTATCGGTGAGGCCGAGGCAGTACGGGTCGTTCGATGCCTGCTCCTTCGGAAGCAGTCGGGCAGGACGGTCTTTGAACGCGCTCATCGGCACACGGTAGACGCCCCCCTGATTTTTGCCCGCAACATCGAAAAAGGTGTCCGTGAAGATGATCGCGTTGCCGCGGACACGCACCGCGTTCGCCAGTTTGATATTCTCGACGACAGGCTCGATTTTCAACGGCTCGCCGTTCTTGTCGATCACCACGCGCATGATGCGCGACTTGTAGTTCTTGTCGAAAAAGTATTGGTTGTCGCAGTAGTAAAGGTTGCCGTCCCCGTCGAACTCCATACCCATCGGCGCGCCACGCCGGGTGTCGGGATGCAGCAGCCCCGCCACGAAAACCGACCATTTGCCGCTCTTCTTGTCCATCTTCATGATGGTGCCGGCATACGACTTGTCCACAAAGTTGGGCGCGGCTAAAAAGATGTTGCCGTGCCGGTCCTGGGCCAGCCCGTCCGGCGTGTTGACGTGGTCGCCGAACTGCTTGAACAGTTTCGGGCGATACTTCTCATCCAACACGTCCGCCGCATCCGCAGCCATCACCCCCCACACGACCGTCGCGGTCACGCCAGCCAACACCCACATCGTCGCCTTGCTCATCGCATGCCCCCTTTCGTTGCTTCAGCGGACGCATCACTTGTGCCGACTGGCACTGTTTTTACCGCACTAAACGGTGCAGACGTCCCGCGTCCAGAAATTAATTCGGTTAGTTTAGCAGAGCCTCCGGCACCTAGCAACAGCACTTATTCGCGATGGGTTTCTTCCGCACGGCTTTAATATAATTGTTTATTCTAACGGATTGCTTTGGAACTGTTTCCACTTATCTAAGTTTTAGTTTCACACCGGAAAAGTTTGCAACGTGAAAAACTGCCGCCCTTAAACAAGGGGTCACGCGTTGACAATAACCGCACAAACGCTGTAAAGTTTCCCGCATGACAATCTACCGGGCAGGCCTTCTCCTGTTGGCCGTGACCGTATCGGCAGGCGTCGCGGCACCGCCACCGCTGGCATGTGACATCGCGGTTACCGGCGGAGGCACGGATTGAATGGGGAAAAACGTGGGCAGTAACACAACCAGACGGTCTTTTTTGGTTCAGGCTGGCGTCGCGGGAACGGCGCTTGCGGGTGTGGCCGCACATGCGGCACAGGCGGACAACGAGACAAACAAGGAGAAACAGGAAATGGCGGACAACAAAAAAATTCTGGTGGCAGCCGACCCGTATGCGGTGTCGCTGAAGGATGCGGTCGTGGCACATCTGAAAGAAAAAGGATACGGGGTCATCGATTTCAGCGCCAGCCAGGGTCACGCGCGCCCCTACTACGAAAGCGCGGTCGCCGTGTGCAGGGCGATGCAGGCGGGACAGGCTGAGAGGGCGATTCTTTTCTGCGGAACGGGCATGGGCATGTCGATTGTAGCCAACCGCTTCAAAGGCGTGACGGCCTCAGTCGTGGAATCGGTCTATGCCGCGAAAATGTGCCGGGCGATCAACAACGCCAACGTGCTCTGCCTCGGCCAGATGATCTGGGGCGCCGACATGGCGAAGGAGGCCGTTAATGTTTTTCTCTCCACCGGATTCACTCAGGGACTAGAGCCGATCGCCGGCTTTCTGCGCGACGCATGCGGAAAAGTCGACGCGATCCGGCCTTAGCGTATTGCCCAAAGCTGGAGATTGTGCCATGCGGAATGTTCTGCTTTGTTTCTGCCTGTTGCCCCTTGCGTTGGCTGCCCAACCCATCCCGCCCACCGCGGAGCCCCTGCCGCCCCTGGCGGTGAAACTGCGCGCGGCCTATTTGGCGGAACTGGTCAAGACCGCCGACGCCTACAATGCATCGCTCCTGCCTCTTGCGGAGAATTATGTGCTGGAGCTCAAAAAGCTCTCCGTCCGTCTTAAAGAGGCCAAAGACCAGCCCGGCATGGAGGCGGTCAGGAAAGAGGCCGGACGTTTTATGCGGGTACTCGCCGCAGAACCAGACCCCTTTGAGGTCGTTCCCGAGCTCACCCAGGAAGCCGTGGTTCAAACCCCCGAAGCGCTGCGCCTGATTCAGCAGGCCTATGCCGACAACCGCAAAGCCAACGACCGCGCGAGGAACGAGAAAGTCATCACGCTGGCCAACAAATATGTCTCCGGCCTGGACATGATCGCGAACGCGTCCGCAACCGAAGGAAAGGCCGAGGAAGCCGCCGCCGTGAAAAAAGAGGCCACCCGCATGCGCGTGGCCCTGCAGCGCAAGGATTTCGCCAACCGGGCGTTCGATCCGGCCAAGGCCCCCATCCGCCTGATGCCACCCCTCCCCGATGTCTCCGCCATCAAGGAACGGGCAGACGGTCCGCAACCCGCCACGCGCAACCTCGCCGCACTCGCGCTGAACGACCTCGCGCCCGCAGTCCAAGCCTTCCTCATGAAACCCTTGGAATATGACAAGGAGTGGCCGCCCGAGATCACCAAATGGAAGTTCGAGGGAAGCGGCAACTACTCGCACGATTTCTCGCTCTACAACCTGCCCGGGCAGCCGGACGAGCTCGGCATCTTCGCCTATCCGAAAACCATGAAGGCCTACGTGCGGGGCACCACCAAACACGGCACGGTCAACTACGACAACAAAGCCATCAGCTGGCTGGGCAAAGCCATGTCGTGGCGCCTGAACGACAGCCGCGACCTCCTCTGCCGGGTGGTCTTCCGCACGAAGCGGCCCGCGCTCAAAGAAGACGCGGGGCCGGCGGCCTGCGTCGCGGTCTACAGCATCGACGAGAGCAACCGCCTCATCGCCTCCATGTCCGTCCCCATGCTCTCCGAAGAAACCCGGGTGCGAATGACCAAGCACTACTCTTACAACCGCCTCAACATTTTCTGGGAAGGCACCAAACGCAAACGCGGGTTCACGATCCCGGATCACATGCCCATACGCGTGGTCATGGGCATCGCCGGCTTCGCCCCCGGCGAGGAGGTGGACGCCACCATCGAGATCGAACCCTGTGGCCACCTTGGCGACTAGCAGACGGAGGCGGGCGCCGGTTACCTGCCCGCCGCCCGCCTCAGGTTATCTGCCGTGGCTTCGATCAGGCGCTCGGCCGTATCCTCGCGGGGCGCGCCGCCCTCCACCGGCAGGGTCTCGTACCCGCCGCGCGCGAAACAGGACGCGAGCGGCACATAACCGCACGCGCCCATCGCCAGCGCCACCGGCCAGGTCGTCTTGAAAGGCGAGTCGCGCTTGATGGCAAGCCCGATCTCCGTGAACGGCTCGCCCGGCAGGGACGTCACGGCAAAGCGGTCGCCGAACGCCACCGTCACCAAACGGAACGTCCGCCGCTTTCCCGAACAGCGTGCGCGCACCGCCAACGCCTGTTCCGCAAAGAACCGCGCCACCGGCCCTTCGCCGGTGGCAAGCCCCTCGCTCGTCAGGTCGCCGTCCGAGGAGCGGGCTGACACACGGTTTAAAACGGACTGGGCCGCCTCACACATTTCTTTCGTGATCGTCCGGAACGGGATGGCGATTTTCCGGTTCACAAGGGTGATCGTGCCGGTTTCAAGGGGTTTGAGTTTCTTCAGTTGCGCCACCAC
Source organism: Lentisphaerota bacterium (assembly GCA_022839525.1). The sequence goes on along the minus strand of JALHET010000008.1, from coordinate 12,534 downwards.
GCGCTCCGCGTAACATTGCCCGATCTCCCATGCGCGGGCATAGGCATAGCCCTGGTACGTGTCAGCGTTCACATCAAACTGGTTCACGTTGCCCGCGCACCCGATCAGGGTCATCACGAGAGGGTCATAACCCAACGCCGTCTGAACGCAGCGCTCCATACGCCCCGGCCAGTCCGCCGACACTTGGCTGGCGCCGACCGTGTCGGTATGGTTGACGATGTTCGCCAGGATCGCCACGACCCGCCCGTCCTGCTCGACGGCGAGCACGCCGATCTCCCGGTCCACCGTGCCTTCGGACTTTACAATCTCGGGGTTTTTGACGCCGGGGTTCGTCATCACGCAGCCGCTCTTCATCCAGTAGCGCCGGTTAAAGGCGAGCGGGTTGTCTTTCACCCCGCCCAGCCTGAGGGTCGAAGGCGCAAGGTTCTGTTCCGCCGTCAAAACCGCCTCGACCGCCTTAGCGGTCAGATCCCGCATATAACCGGCATCCGGGGATGTCCCGAAAAGCGGCACCGAATACGGCGCGGTATGCGTGTGGGTGGCGGAGAAAACCAAACCGTTCCCATGGCGGAAGCCCGCCTTCTTCAACTGCGCGAGCACCGCATCCACAAACTCCGCGCTGATCAGGCAGAGGTCGAAGGTGACGAACCCGCACACGGTCCGCCCTTTGCGGAACAGCACACACCGCACATGCAGGTCATCCAGCACGCCGGTGTTCGGGCGCGGGTTGAAGTAACCCGCCAAAGGCAATCCCCGACGCGGATTGATCAGCACTTTCGAAAAGCCGGCCTGCATTATTTTTTGATCCCCACCGTTTTTCCGCCGCGTTGCGCTGAGGCGTGCGCCGCCTCGCAGAGCAGCACATTACGCAAACCATCTTCGCCTGACAGGGGCTTCCTACCCACGACCGAGGCCGCATGCTCGGCGATCACACCCTGATAGATGTTCGCGGGCTTCTTGATCGTGAAAATCTGCTGCCGCGTGAACGAATCCAGTTCCAGACGCAGCTTGAGCGGCTCGCCCGCGTGACCCGAAAGCTGGAACATCGTGCCGAAACCGCGCAGCACCGCGCGGTCGCCGTAGACCTCATAGCCGAGATTAGAAAGCGTGCCGCCCAACCCGCCCCGCGCGTCGCAGAACGATACAAGCGCCGAGCAGGTGACGCCGTTCTCGAGGTCACACTGGATCAGTGCGCCGTCCTCGACCTTGATCGCCATGCGCTTGGGAAAATAGACCGCCCGAACCGCCTTGATCCGGCTGCCCAATATGAACTCTGCCATGTAGAAGCAGTGGCTCGCCACGTCGCCAATCGGTCCGCCCATCTCGGCGCGGTTGGAGCACCGCCACGTCGCGGCCTCGGCGGGATCGAACCCGTACGCAAACTGCATGTGGAAACAGGCGTCATTGACCTTCCCCAGCTTGCCGCCCGCCACCAACCCGCGCGCCTTCTGGTTGAGCACGTTGTAGGTCATCATGTGGTCGACCGAAAGGCTAAGGCCTTTCTTCTGCGCGAGCTTAACCAGCATCCGCGCATCGCGTGAAGCCGGGGCGAGGGGCTTTTCGACGATCACCGCCTTGCCCGCCTCCAGCGCCTGCCGCGCCAACGGCGCATGCGAGAGGTTGTTGGTCGCCACAAAGACCGCGTCCACCGCCGGGTCGGCAAACACCGCAGCCGCATCGCTATACCATGTCAGCCCCAGAGTTTCCGCCGCCTTGCGCCGCTTCGGGTTCATGTCAGTCGCGCCGACCAGCACGGCCTGTTTCAGAGGCTTGAACCTCGCCGTGTCGCACGCGAACCCCTCCTTTGCGATGCGGTTCTCCGCGATCCCACCAAACCCGACCATAGCATACCGAACAACTTTCATCTTTCCCTCCGTATCTGTGTGTTTCGTCATTTGACCAAAGGATAAATCCCGGCGGTATCAAACCATGTGCGTTCGTCCGCCACCTGCCGAACGTTCAGCATCATAACCAGTTCGTCAGCACCCTGAGGCACCCGCACCAGACCGAAGGCGCGCCGCCAGCCATCCGCACCCGCCTCATCGAAGCGGAACGACGAGCCGGACAATGACCAATCCCACACGCCGCCGCGCCTCCAATAGACCGTGAGTGTACGCGCCGCCGCGCCCTCCGCATACGCTTCCACAATACATTCGCTACCGGGCGTGGCTGGAATCGAGGTGCCGAAGCAGCCCTGTTCGACTCCGACGGCGCAAAGCGACCATGCATCGCCCCGGCCCTTCTGCGTGTCGGTGCCGAAAACACCGGCGCGTTTTTTCTCCTCCTGCCAGCTCCACCATCCGGCCGGCAGCACACCCTTGCGGAATGCTTCGCCTGTGCCGGACTTGTCCAATGTGCAGGCACTGTTCTTGACACCGTTGGTCAGCGTCCCGGCCTGACGCCGCCGCGCGACCCATTGATCTGCCCAGCGGTACGGATCGCGGATGCGGGCCAGGGTTTCGAGGAAGCCGGGCAGTTTCATTTCCCACGTGGCATTCGTGCGCGATGTGCCCTTCCAAGTGATCCAGTCCATCTTTTCGCCGTAGAGCCAGATGTACTCCTGCGCCGCATCCAGCGCTTGGGCGACATTGAGGCGCAGGTGGTTGAGACGCGAGCCGTCCACCTCACCGAAGTACCAAGGCGAGTTGGTCGGATTCGTGTACATATCAAGGTAGAGCCCGAAACCGGCCAACACCTGCGTCTGGTACTTGATGCGGTTCTCCGGCTCCACCAGCGCCAGCGCCTTGTTCTGCGTGCGCCAAGCGGCGAGATAAAAATCATTGCGGGCCGCCTGATAGCGGTAGCCGTGCTCGTCACCATCGATCATGCGGGCACCGGACGGCAACGCATCCAGCATGCCGTTGAGAAAGGCGGGCCACAGGTCGCCGGCTGTGGCGACGGCCGCACGCGGATTGCTGTCTGTGAAGTAGTTCGGGTGCAGGCTCAGCATCCAAAACGACAGCAAGGTGATGTCGGGATATTCAGCCGCGATGCTCCGCATGATCTGCGCCCCGCGCCGACGTGCCAGCGCGGCGGTCTCCGCAAAAGGAGCGTCGCCGGGAACCAGAAAATACTGGCGCGTCTCAGGATAGTCTTCCGGATCAATCAGAATGCCTTTCGACCCGCTCTCTTTGGCCAGCCACGCCACGACCCCGATGTTGCGGGCGAAGCGCTCCCACGCCACATCGTCACTCCACGTCAACCGCTTGCGCGGCGCCCAGAACGTGGTGATGAAGTTGTGCTTGAGATTGCGTGACGAGCATTGGCGCAACGACACGAGTTCCTCCGTGAACCACTCCCGCTGCCACGGCGGGTCGGTCATGATTGCGCCGAAGCTGATCGACGTGCCGTCCGGCAGTTTTTTCCGCAACGCCAATGAGATGCCATCGAGCGGCACCTGTTCCCAGGCGTCGAGATTCCGCGCCACATCGGCCGGGCTCACGGCCAGCAGATCCCAGCTGTGCCCGATCATCTTCTTTTCGACGCCGCTCGCCGCCAACACCATTCCTGCCCATACGGCACCGACCAAACATCCAACCTTCTTCATCGTGACCCCTGCCGGGTTTTCTTTCAAAATCCCCATGCATGCGGCATGCCGGGCTGACCGCATCTGAGCCGAACCGCTTAACGCCGGACGGGCAACGTTCAACGCTGAAGGATACACAGCCCGCCCTTGGGCGTTCAGCGTCCAGCGTTGAACGTTCCCACCCTCCGCCTTTTACTTCATGTACGCCGCGGCGACTTTCTTGAAGGCGTCGATGCAGGCCTGCATGTGCGCTTCGGTGTAGACCGGATGCGTGAAGAAGCACATCGTGCGGTCGGTCAGCCAACGCGCGCGGGGACAGTTGGTCTGGCTGTAATCGATATTCCGCGCCTTGGGATCGAAGAACGGATACTTCGCCACGCCGAAGCCGTTACGCTCGATGTAGGCGCGCTCCTTGTACATCTCTGGCCAGAGCACACTGTAGACCGGCACGCCCTCGGCCCCGATCGCCGCGATGAACTCCTTCATCGGGCAGGTCAGCTTGGAGGTATCCAACACGAACGGCGCCCACCAGTAGGAGTTCTGCCGATCCTTGGTGTCCAGCGGCGTGTGCAGCACCAGCGGATGCTTCTCCAGCGCCTTCTTCAGCATCTTGCCGTTGCGGATGCGGTTCTTGAGATTCCACTTGTCGAAGCGCTTCAATTCGCACAGGCCGATCTGAGACTGGATCTCGGTCATGCGGTAGTTAAAGCCGACCCGCTTGTGGATGTACATCAGCTTGCCTTCCATCTCCAGCAGGTTCAAGCGCTCCTTCACGTCGTAGCCGTGATCGCGGAACGAGCGGCACTCCCACGCGAGATCATCGTCATTCGTGACGACCATGCCGCCTTCGCCGCCGGTCGTGAAGTGCTTGCTCTGGCAGAAGCTGAAGCACCCCATGTGGCCGATCGTGCCGGCCTTGCGCCCCTTGTAGACGCCGCCGAAACACTGCGCGCAATCTTCGACCACCTTGAGGTTGTACTTCTTGGCAATCTTCATGATCGGATCCATGTCCACGACCACACCGTACAGGTGCACCACCACGATACCGCGCGTGCGCTCCGTGATCTTTTCCTCGATCTGCTTAGGATCAATCTGGTGATCAAACCCCACATCGGTGAAGACCGGCAGCGCGCCAGCTTGCAGGATGCAGAATGAGGATGCGATAAACGAGTAGGACGGACAGATCACCTCGTCGCCGGGGCCGATCCCCAGCGCCGCGATCGCGGTGTGCAGCGCCGCGGTGCCGTTCGTCACGCTGATCGCGTTGCGCACGCCCAGCCACTTGGCCCATTCGCTCTCGAACTTCATCCCGACCGGGCCGGTCCAGTAATTGACCTTGCCGCTCAGCAGCGGCTCAACCGCCGACTTGATGGTCTCCTCTGAAAACGAGGGCCACATGGGGAAACCCTTGTCCCAAACTTTCGCCCCGCCCTTAACCGCCAGCGCCGCCATCTTGCCGACTGCCGTTTTTACCGTCTTTTTTGTTGTTGTTTTCATGCGTTTTCCTTTCCGTTTGGAATTACCCCTTGATCATCGCCTCGACCTGGGCGATCGCCTGCATGTTCTTCTCCTGCCACTCGGGAAGGGTGAAGAACCACGGCGCCATCAGGAAGCCTTTCAAAAGTTCAGGCTTAAGGTTTTTCCTGCAGAATTCGACCGTTCCCTTAAAGTTGACGTCGTTGCTCCAGTTCGAGCCCGTTGGCACCTGATCGAAGCCCGCCTTGTCGAGATCCAGATACGCTTTCACATGTTTCTGTTTCTCAGGATCAAAGGTCGGGCCGTAGTACCAGTTGCTTTGCAGCACCGACTTCGGCATGCGGTTCAGAAACTCCTCGGGGTGGTTCCAGTAGTAGTCCGACCAGATCCACGGCCGCACGCCCTGTTTTTCGACCTCGTTCACGAAGAACAGGAAGTCGTGCCACCACAGCTCGCCCTGCCGCACCACCGCAATGCTGTATTGGGCCTGATGCCCCGCCGTCTCCTCGTCGTAACCGAGATGGAGAAAACGCGGCTTGTCGAAGATGGCGCAGACCTCGCGGATCATGTCCGCGCACACCTTGTAGTAAATGGGCGTGGAGACCTTCTTACCGTACTCTTTGAGCCATGTGTCGTGGGCAGTCGAGAAATTCAGCTTGGGGATCGGCTCCAGACCCATGGCCCGCAGGCGCGCCAACTCTTTGCGGAAACGCTCAACCGGCCACGCGCCCTTCGCCGCAAGCTCGGGATGGCTCTCGTACTGCAGCGCCTCGGCGAGATCGATCACCACCAGGTTCATGCCCGCCGTCTGCATCCGCGCGGTCAGGGCCTGCCAGACCTTCTCGTCGAAACGGAGCTGGTCGGACTGGCAGACCAGCTTAAGTTCGTCCCCTTTGAATTTGCCCCAGCTTTTCACCGGGATGTCGGACCAACAGTTCACCCCCATGTGCAGGAGCGCACCCCACATGAACGCCGGCGAAGCCTGCTGCGCCTTCCCCACGCCCGGCAGCGCCGAAACCCCTGCCGCAGTCAACCCTGTTTTCACAAACGCACGTCTTGATAATCCGTTCTTCATCCGCACCTCCTTTAGAGCCCTCTTTTTCACATAAAGACCCGTTTCCCCAGCGTTATCAGACTTCGACGATCCCGAGAGGCTTCGCGGTACGCCACGCGCCGCGCGTGAAGTCCGGCACCTCCACCGATGAGCCGTCTTTCAGGACAGAGCGCTCGGTCAGTTCGACCAGACAGCTCCACGCCGCCCCGTCGTAGACGTCTTGGTCGAGCGGCAGACCGTTCAGCAGGCAGTGGCACAGGCGGTACTCCATGATGTAGTCCATACCGCCGTGGCCGCCGTTCTTCTTGGCGATGTCGCCGATCTTCTTCCAGAGCGGATGCGTGTACTTGGCTTTGAGCTCGGCCAGTTGCCGGTCGTCCAGCCACTCGTGCCACTTGGGACTGAGGGCGACGCGCAGCGGGTAGGAACGGAGCGTGCCCTGAGTACCCGTGATCAGGTTAATGCGGTCATAGGGGCGCGGGCTGTAGCGCCCGTACTGCACCATGATCGTGCGGCCCTTCGCCGTGCGGATCACGGAGGTGCTCATGTCGCCGGTCTTGTAGGGAAAATGCGCGCGCGGATCAGCCTCGCCATACTTCTCCTTGATGAAGGAGCTGAGCCCGAACTCGCCCGAACTCAGCGACACCACGCGCTCGAACCGGTCGCCGCGGTTGATGCCCATGTACTGCGCAATGGGGCCGAGCCCGTGCGTGGGATACGAGTTGCCGGTATGCTTCTTAAAGAACTCCAGCGCGAAATCCTTGTAATAGGAGTTGTCGGTCAAACCCGCGCGCAGCTCATGGATATAGCCGCAGTCGCCATGCACCAGTTCGCCCAACAGACCGTTACGGGCCAGCATCAGCGCGAACAGCTCGTCCTCGCCGTAGCAGCAGTTTTCGAGCATCGTGCAGTGCAGGCGCGTCTTCTCCGCCATGTCCACCAGCCGCCAGCAGTCGTCCACCGTCATGGCGATCGGCACTTCCACACAGACATGCTTGCCGCACTGCATGGCGTAGAGCGCCATCGGCACGTGCCAGTGCCACGGCGTGCAGACATAGACCAGGTTCACGTCCGGCCGCTCGCACAGTTCTTTAAAGGCATACTCCGAGCCGAAGTACGTCTGAGGTTTGGCATGACCGGCGGCGACCACATCCTGCGCGCTTTTTTCGGCGCGATCCTCGAACACATCGCAGATCGCCACCACCCGGGCTTGGGGAATACGGCTGAGCCGCTTGACCGCCCCCGGCCCACGCTTGCCCACGCCGATAAAGCCCACGCGCACCTCGTCCAGAGCCGGAGCCTGGAGCCCCATCACCGAACGACCGCCAGACGCCGCGTCGCCACCAGCTGTTTGACACCCCGCCGCCTGCAAAAGCGCGGCCGAACCCGCCAATGAAACCCCCTTTAGAAAATCGCGCCGTTTCGTCATATGCCCACCTTCCTTTCCCGCTTACACCGCTGCCCCTTCTAAAAGCACTGCCCTTGAATCACAGAACCGCTCTTCCCCATACCCACGATTTAATTTTTTAATACAGAATACCATGTCAAAAGTATCCCACACCCGCCCTCTTTTAACAAGAGCCTTTTCCGGCGAAGTAGACCCTTTTTCCGGCATTTCACTCGACAAAGCAAAAGTCTCCACCCGTACGGTCAGGAATGATGGCAATCCGGAACTCCTCCGGATCGTCCAGAAAGTTCTGATGCGTCTACGGCCTGTTGCCCCTCTGACACGTTGGCCGAAAAGGGCACCTGTGCAGAGCCCTCAACATTTCGCCAGACAGAACCCAAGACCCTCCCAGACAAAAGTCCTTGCATTCTCGCCCTCGGCGACCCGCCTAGCTTCGCAGGGCGCAAGGGTGTTGATCCGGACGACACCCATGCATCCATTACCCGCCGTGTTCACCGTTGACTCTTCTCATCCCCCTTCGTATACTCCATTCAAACATGGAAACCGAAACGTTTCCGGTCTGGGGCAGGGGTCAACCCTGTGAGCAAGGCGAAAGACTGAACGTACTCCGGAAGGGAAAACTGATGAAACAGATGATGTTCCTGTGCTGCGCGGGGTTATGCGTGGCGGCATCGGCGGGCGAGATCGTCAAAAGCGTGGATGTCCAGGGTCCGCCTACGGGAAAGAAATGGAAGCTGGTGTGGAACGATGAATTCGAGGGGACGTCCATCGACACGCAGCGCTGGCAGTACGCCTCCCCAGACGGGAAGTGGAATTACCCCGGGTTCCAGACCCGGTACGCGGCCGAAAACTGCGTGCTGGACGGCAAAGGAAGCCTGCTCCTTAAGCTGACCCGTGACCCGGACGGAACAATCCGTTTCAACGCGGGCCTGCAGTCGCGGACGTTCGAGAAGGCCTTCGGGTATTTCGAGACCCGCGTGCAGTTCTCAACCCAGCCGGGCTGGTGGACGGCGGTCTGGCTCGCGGGCGTGCCGTACGGCGAAGGAACCGACACGTTCCAGTATCCGCAGGAATTCGATATTTTTGAGGACTTCTACAAGCCGAAAGCCAAGAACGACATTAGCCACTGCTATCATGCCACAGCGTCGCTTGGCTACTACAAGGATCAGGGCGACGGCAAGGGGATCGGCGGAACCAACATGCTGGCGCGGCCGAAAATCGCCCGCTGCTCGAACGGGAAGATCGTGCAGATGGAGAAGTACGGCGGCTGGCACACCGTGGCTTTAGAGTGGTCGCCCCTTGAGCATATTTTCTATGTGGACGGGCAAGAGACGCTCCGCCAGAGCTACCGGGAAGTCCCGATCACCACGGTTCCGCAAAGGGTTTGGATCAGCGAATGCCTGCGGACTCCCGAGAAGTTGAAGAAGGACGGCGGACGGAGCCCCTTCTACGGTTTTCTGGAGGACGCGAAGTTCCCGGACCAACTGGTGGTCGATTACGTGCGGGTCTATGAGGAGGACCACGGCAAAAAGACGGCACCCGCCGTCACGGTGACGGTCGACGGGAACCCGGACGAGTGGCGGCAGGACTGCCCCTTGACCTTCCGCGTCCGCGCCGACGACCGGGACGGCGATGTGAAAACGATTTACCTTTTTTCCTCGGGCTATATCCGCGCCGAAGCGGACGTGCCGCCGCCGGCGCCGGCTTCGGGATGGTCCCGTTTCACGGCGCTGTTCACGAACCGCAGCAGAGCCGCACTACAGACGTTTACCGTGACCAACCTCTTTGAGGGCAGTAACACGGTCATCGCCATGGCCCGGGATAACGACGGCCTGGTCGGCCTATCGGCGCCGCTCCGGATCAACATGCTCACCGGCCGCGAATACACCGGCACCGCCTATCAGGGCAAACCCCAGTCCATCCCCGGCAAGATCGTCGCGGGGCATTACGACGAGGGCGGGAAAGGCGTGGCCTTCCAGGATAATGCCGACAAAGGCGACCCGAGAGTGACCTGGCGGATTGCCGAGATCCCCAACAGCCTTGAATCGGCGATCCCGGTGAGCGCGCGCTGGGTGACCTACCGCGTGAAGGTCCAAGAGGCGGGCGAGTATGACGTCGAGCTTTTCATGAACCGCCCGGATTACGGGAGAAAGGGAAGGGATTTCAGCGGCACCCCGGATGAAGTCGTCCAGCTCGACGTCGACCGGGTCAAGGCCGCCGAATGGAAAGTGCCGGCCGCATGGAACTCTGGCCCCGGATTCCGCAACCCGCTCAACTCCTTGGGCAGGCAGCGCGTCACGCTGACGGCCGGCGACCATCAGCTCATCGTACGGTTCGACCGGGTCAAGAGTCCGCACGTTTTCTTCGGCGGTTTCGAGTTCGTCCGGAAAAATGGAGGCAACTAGCTTCCCGCGCCCCTAAAGTGAGCGAAGCCCGCAACCCAGCCGGGGAAAACCATTGAACCTGAATCCGGCAGCCCACCAAACCACAGGACACGCGAAGCGCGCGAAAAGGGTTGAGCGCCGAGGGTTTCAGGTTCCGGATTGGACAGGCCGGGGAGGGACGGGCGTCCGCTCGTCCCCGGATGCTTCGTTCAGGCGACCGCTCAGCACCACGCGCGAGGGCCGGGCCGGATCAGCGGGATAGATGGTCATGCGGCACTGCGGTACGGCACGGTCGATCATATCGTACTCGCACCGGTATCCCGCCTTCTCAAGCAACGGAATCACCCATCCGGGGCAGTGGTCGCAGTAACGCGGAAACACGCCCGCGTCGTTGTCCATCGCTTTGCTCAGGCTCGGGCAGCGGCGCATGTTGATCTCCATCCGGTCATCATAGAGCGTGCAGGTCATGTCGCAGTTCTCTTCAACCGCGATACGGTCCCAATACGCCTTCATCCCGGCCAAACCCCGCGTCTTGAACAGCTCCAGACAGTGCATTTCCTGCTGCCCGGAAACCACGCGGTAGTACTCCTCCAGCGCGTCCCCTCCCTGCGCATCAAGAAACTTGAAGACCTCGTTGTAGAACCGCACAAATTGATCACTCGGAATCATGTTTCACATCCTTGAACGTTGAATGTTTTCTTATGATCCGCTGCACGCAGCTTCCGTCGCCCGTGATTTCCGTAACCGCCTCGAAGGGCGTGCCCTCGCACCACGCCTCGTTGAGCAACACGGTCTGGTCGCAAAAAAACTCCGAGGGCGCCAGCCCCAACTTATGCAGGTGCGCCACCGCAGGACAGGTTTTCACCGTCATGACCACGGCCTCGTCTGTGACCGACAAAGCGTAATCTGCGCCCTCACGGTCCATGAAATACCGCCAGTGCTCAACCAGCCCGTTCCAGTCGCCAGCCTTCAGCCCCTCGTAGATCGAACGGTAGACCCGTTGCGCCGTAGCCCTGAAAACCGTGCGCAGGCCGTCCCGCCCGTACCGGCTGCCGACGTATTCCACGGCGGCGTTCATGCTGCCGTGAAAGTCCTTGTGCAACTCGCCTGTTTCTCGATACCGTAACATGTCATTCGTTGGTACATTACCGACCGATAAGGTCAATAAAAAGTTGTTTCTCACACGAAGACACGAAGGTCACTAAGGGGAATGGAATGCGTTGTCATGAAACCTTTGTGTCCTTTGTGCCTTTGTGTGAGATTGAACTGGGTTTCGGGCTTCGCCCGCATTAGTCCAATTCTCCCCGGAATTCCTCAAGACACGCCTCGATCTCCCGCTTGCGCGTCTCCGTCAGCGCCTTCATATCCTGCGCCCTCGTCAGTTCAGACGCGCACAGCCCCAGACACTTCAACGCATACTTCTGCCCGGCCCAGACCGTTGAGAGATCCATGCCGTACACGCCGTGGAACAACTTGATGAAGCGGTTCTGCAGACGTACCGCCTCCACGACATCGCCCGCATCCACGGCGCGCGCGATCCCCACCATGAGCTTCGAGCCCAGCGCCCCCATGCCGCAGAGCATACCGTCGTACCCGACCAGCAACGCCTCGTCCGCCGCCCACTCCTGCCCCTCCAATAACAGGGGCTTAAGTCCCTTATCCCGTTTCATCAGGATCAGCTCCCGGCGCAGCCACATGTTGCTGGCCGAGTTCTTGACTCCCTTCAGGTTCGGATGCGACAGGATCGCCTCGAACTGCCCCAGCGAAAGGTTAACCCCGTTGTTCGGCGGACAGTGGTAATAATAGACCGGCCGGTCCGCGGCATCGAGAACCTTGCACACATCGCGTACCGGATCATCAACCCCTGTCTTAGGCAGCATGAACACGTAGCTGCCGAAGGCATGTTCCGACGCGCGCCGCATGTTCTCCAGCGCGGCCTGCGTGGTCACATCCGTGATGCCGACCAGCAGTTCCGTACGGCCCGCCACAGCCCGGACGCTCTCCGCCACCAGACGGTCGCGAAACGCGCTGTCAAAACTCTGCCACTCCCCCATCGTCCCCAGAACAAAGACGCCGTCGAGGCCGTGGCGGATGTTACGGTCCAAAACTTTGTTCAACCCTTCAACGTCCAGACCCCCATCCGCCGTGAGTGGCGTGATAGAGGCCGAATACACTTTTTTTCGCATTTGTCTCCTTGAGGAACCGTTACAAGCAACATCCCTATTTTTGGCGCACCGCTGAACCGAACAAGCGACACATCGTTTTCTCTTCGCCGGATTCTGGCCAACACTTACTTCTGTAAGTTTAACACATGGCGGGAAGAAACCGTTCACGAAAACAGAATTCTTTTTTCATGTTGTTTTCAACCTCGATCCTGGATTTTCAGGGTTGAACAACATCATGTTAATCATGGATTTCTCCCCGCCGAAGCGAAGCTGTCGGAAATCATGTCATAAACGTATTCCAGGGTTTTTTCCCGGCTCCGGCGCGCGGCAGGCTAATTCCCAACTCCTAATTCGAAGCCGATATGCACTTGCCGGTGATGTCGATGGATTCCTTCAAGGCAGCCTCTTCACTACGTTGGGTTCGGGCCCAACTGGCCATCATGAACCCCTTGAGCCGTTCAGGCGCAACCGCCTTCTTGCAATACTCTATCGTCTCTTGCATGTTCTGCGGACAGTTCCTG
>JALHET010000662.1:584-1380 GCA_022839525.1 Lentisphaerota bacterium | reverse complement strand
CACCGCGTCATCCCGGATTTTATGGCGCAGGGCGGCGACCCAACCGGCACCGGCCGCGGCGGACCGGGCTATAAGTTCCACGACGAATTTGACCCGAAACTGCGCCACAACGTGCCAGGTGTGCTATCGATGGCAAACGCGGGACCTAACACAAACGGCTCGCAATTCTTTATCACGCACGTGGCCACACCCTGGCTGGACGGTAAGCACGCGGTCTTTGGTCAAGTTGTTGGGGGTCTCGACGTGCTCCTTGCCATTCCCGCGCGCGACCCGAACCTGATCAATTCACCGGCGGTCACGCTAAATTCGGTCGAGATCACCGAATCCTAAACAAATTCGCGCGGAGAGAATGGTATGACGCAAGTTTTCCTTGACGGGCAGTCGCTGACAATTGAACAGGTTCACCATGTTTCGCACCATGCGGAATTTCGGGTGCAGCTTGCGGATACCTGCATCCCAGGCATCCTGAAATCTGCCAACGCAGTAGCCGAACTGGCAGCCAGAGGCGAGGTAGCCTACGGCATCACCACCGGTTTTGGCGCCTTCAAGGACCGCGTCATTCCACCTGACCAGGTGGAAACCCTTCAGGAAAACATCCTCCTCAGCCATGCGGTCGGGGTCGGGGATTACCTGGACGATGCGACCGTGCGCGCCATGCTGCTCATCCGTGCCAACACACTCGCCCGCGGTTATTCCGGCATCCGTCTGGAAACCTTAAACCTGCTGCTGGCTTTGTTGAACGCCAACATTCTCCCGCTAATCCCTGAAAAAGGCTCCTTAGGCGCCAGCGGCGACC
>JALHET010000662.1:0-549 GCA_022839525.1 Lentisphaerota bacterium | reverse complement strand
CCTGATTGGCAAGGGTAGAGTGCGCTGGCAAGGCCGGGAACTGCCCGCTTCCGAAGCGTTGGCCGCGGCGGGGCTTACGCCTGTGCACCTGGCTGCCAAAGAAGGGTTGGCCCTCACCAACGGCACGACCTTGATGACAGCTTTTGGGGCGCTGCTCTGCGGACAGGCGGACATACTTCTGCGCACAGCCAACCTGGCCGCCGCCCTTACCCTGGAAGCCCAGAACGGCACTGTGTGGGCCTTTCACGAGGCTGTCCACCGCCTGCGGCCGCAGCCGGGTCAGCAGGAAACTGCTGCGTTTTTCCGTGCATTGCTAAAGGACAGCCAGTTCACCCGCCCGCACGACCCGAAAAACATTCAGGACGCGTACACTTTACGCTGCATCCCGCAGGTACATGGCGCGGTCTTGCACGTTTTGGACCAGTCGCGCGAAACAATCAGCATCGAACTGAACGCGGTTACGGATAACCCGCTGGTCCTAGAGGCAGAGGACGGCAGTCCCATGGTCATTTCGGGCGGAAATTTCCACGGCGAACCGCTGGCTTTTTG
>JALHET010000194.1 GCA_022839525.1 Lentisphaerota bacterium | reverse complement strand
CCGGATGGTTGGCGGAAACCGCGTTGGCGATCTTCTGCAGAAGCACCGTCTTTCCCGTGCGCGGCGGCGCCACAATCAGGCCGCGCTGGCCGAAACCGATCGGCGTAAAAATGTCCATCACCCGCATCGAAATCTCGGTGTCCGTGGTCTCCAAGCGGATGCGCCGGTCAGGGAAAAGCGGCGTCAGGTTCTCAAAATGAACCGTGCGGCGCGCCTCGACCGCCGGCTTGCCGTTCACCGTGTCCACGCGCCCGAGAGCGAAGAAACGCTCCTTTTCCTTCGGGTCGCGCACCGGCCCCTCCACCTGATCCCCTGTCCGCAGACAGAAACGCCGCACCTGCGAGGGCGAAACGTACACGTCTTCCGGACACTGCAGATAATTGCTCTTGGGCGCGCGCAAAAACCCGTAACCGTCCGGCAGGATCTCCAAAACCCCGCTCGTGATGACGGTGCCGCCGCGGCGCAGATAACTGCGGATGACCTCGAAAATAATCTCGTGCTTACGCAGCAAAGCAAGGTCTTCCGGATTGGCGTTCGGCAAGAGCTCCAACAGCTCGGAAACCTCTTTCTTCTGCAGGTCGGTCAGGTAAAGGGCCGGCAGGTTTTCCCGCTCCACAGACTGGCCGTTCTCGCCCAAAACCTGCGGCGGCGCCCCGTCGGCACACTGTGCCGTCGGCGCGGCGCAAGGAACATCCGGCTGATCGTAATCGGCGGGCAGCCCCTGAGGCTTGGACATGTTCCGCGGCATGCCCCCACCGCGCGGGTGGTGCTTCTGCGAACGCGAGCGGTTACGGCCGCCCCTCCCGCCGTGCCCGTTAGAGCCGCCACGGCGGTCATTGGACGGCCGCGCATTGGACGGGGGACGCGGCGCAATCCGGGCCCACTTGGCGGGCGGCGACGGAGTGCCCGGCACCGCCTCACGGTTTGGGGATTGCCCCCCCTGCTGCGCATTCTGCTCAGAAGCCTCTTGCTCTGTACTCATTCGGATCTCCCCATAAGGAAACGGTACACCTTGTCCGCTTCCCGAGCCAACGCCTCCGCGTCAGCCTCGTTGTGAACCACGAGATGCGACCGGGCGGCTTTTTCCGCCACAGGCATCTGCGCGGCAATGCGCCGGCGGGCCTGTTCCTCCGACAGTCCCCTGACGCGCATAAGCCGCTCGATCTGTGTCGCCTCACACGAGACGAGACAAATAATAACCTCCCACTCGGCCGCCCATCCCGCTTCAAACAGAAGCGGGATGATGGCGGCCTTGGGCCGCTGTCCGCATGCGGCAACCCAGTTGCGGAACGTTTCCCGCACCAGCGGATGCAACACGCCGTTCACCTGCGCCCGCGCCGCAGCATCCTCAAAGACCAACCCGCCCAACACGTTCCTGTCGACCCCGCCATCCGCGCCGAGAATCCGGCTGCCGAAAAGAGAAACCAGCGAGGGAACCGCCCTACCGCCCGGTCCCTCCAGGCCGTGAACCACATCGTCCGCGTCAAGGATGTCCACTCCCAACCGCCCGAGATAGCGGGAAAAGAGACTCTTGCCACAGGCAATCCCGCCTGTTATGGCTACACGTTTGATCATGCCGGGGAACGCTTCGGTCATACCTGAACACGCTTCTTTTGGACAGGTATGAAAAACAAGCGCGCATTCAGTAAAGAAACCGACGCTCGTTTTTAGACAGGCTCACAGGATTAACATGATAAACTCACGGAATAACACGAAAGGGCATTCTCATTTTCGTGCTTCGCGGTTAATCGCGGTTGCTGTTCCACGTTAGTACACTGTACAGCTAAAAAATTCAGACATGATTTCCGACAGCTTCGCTTCGGCGGGGAGACATCCATGGTTCACATGATCTAACTGCTTTCCCAATCATGTTCATCATGTCATCCAGTCCAGACAAAAGCGCCGTTTGGGTTTACTGGGCCGCCGCTTCCGGCGCAGGCGCTTCCGGCGCAGGCGCAGCAGCAGGCGCCGCCGGCTGCTGCAGGGGAGCCCCGCTGCCAGACATCAAGGCTGACTCGCCCCCGCTCGTGCGCACCGAACGTCCCGCAGGATCCACCAGACGCGCCGTCACGAACACCAGAAGGTTGCGCTTGTCTGACTCTTCCGAACGGCTCCTGAAAAACCGCCCGATGTACGGCAGGTCGCCCAGATAGGGAATCTTGTCTTCCATCGTCTTGCGGGCTTCCGTGATCAGGCCGCCCATCACCACCGTCGCGCCGTTGTAGACCGAAAGCTGCGTCTGCACCGACCGCACATGGAAGAACGGCTGTTCCATCGGCAAGTCGACATATTCGGTCTGGGCAATCGCTGTCGCCGTTGGATTAAGGAACCTTTCCTCCAGCGTAGGCGCGCGATACGTCGTCTTCGGAACCTTGGTGCCGTAGTTCTTCCAGACCGGCTCGGAAACCACCTGCGGGTTGAGCATCAGGTTGATCATCTGGCCTTCCGCCGAAACCTCAGGCACCACCTGAAGGATCATGCCCACCTCGCGCATCTCAAAGTTCTGCGGCTCCACGATGGCCAGCGGATCCGCCGCGCCGCCACCGCTGATACTGGAAGAGGTGCTCTGCTGGGAAATCTGCACCTCATACTCGGTGGGGTAGATATACTCCGTCACCACTTTCATGACGGCCTCTTGGCCGGACTTGGTCACGACCTTCGGGGCGTACAGCAGGTCGGTGTCCGAACGCTGGCTCAGCATGTGCAGGATCATCGAGATATCCGCGTTGCCCAAAAAGGCGTTCACCTTCATGAACTGGTCGTTCACGCTCTTGCCCTCGCCGGCGATGGGATTGCCCAGCGTGCTCAAATAGCGCTGGCCCGTGCTGTAATTCACGCCGTCGATCGCATTCACGCTCGCGTTGTGGTTCGGGGCCGGCACCATGGTCAACTGGTTCGCGCCTGCGTCATAGGACTTTACTCCTGGCACAGTAGGATCCGTTGTTCCCATAACCGTTCCTGCTGCCCCGACCTGCTGATAGGGCTGAAAGGCGTACAGCGGGTTGCCGTTCCCATCGAACAGCGCATTGCCGCTATTGTCCAGCAACGGCACCGTCTTATTGCTGTGCTCTTTCAGGTTCAGCGCCTTGTCGAGGAAACCGCCCGCGTCAAAGCTGAAATCGCTGTTCAGCAGCCACTCGAACCCGAGCGAGTTCAGGTCTTTCTGGGAAACCTCCACGAAACGCGCCTCGATCTCGATCAGGCGGGGGGTCACGTTCAGATCCTCCAGCACCTGCTCGAACACCGCGAGCTGCTCGGCCGTGTTCGTCACGCGCAGTTTGCCGATCGTGGCCATGTAGGAGATGGAGGAACCCTCGGGCCATTTGACGCCCATCTGCTGGAAGAAGGCCTTCCAGTCCTGCTTGTTCTCCATGTTCTTGGTTTGCATGAACGTGTTGTCGCCGCCCGCGCCCTGATTCTGGCTCAGCTCGCTCTGGGCCGCGCCGACGCGCTCCTGCAGGGTCGCGAGAACATTGTACGAGCGGGTCACCAGCTCGTCGTCCGGGTCATTCGAGGGAACGATCATGACGATATTTCCGCGGATGCGGAACTTCATGCCCGTCACGTCACACACCAGTTTAAGGGCGTCGTAGAGGTTAATGAAGCGCGCGCTCAACGCCTGAATCTGCGGCACCCCGCCCGGTGCGGTCGTGGGCGCCGCAGCGGCGAACGGATCCGCGGCGGCAGCGGGTTCGGCGGCATGGGAGGAGGCAGAGCCGGCCGCCAACTTCAGGACCAGGTTCACGCCGCGCTGCTCGACCGGAATATCCGGCTTGTCGTAGTCGCGGCTGGCCTGCTTGAAGAAATCAACTGCGTCGATAATGGTTGCCGGCGGACGGAAGGTGACTTCCGGTATCACAATGTCCCGCAGCTTCTGCTGGATGATCTGCTCCGAGGTCTTGGTGCCACTGATCTCCGAGACCGGCCGTTTCGACGTCATCTCGCTCTTGCCTTTCGGCAGCTGCGAACTCTCGATCGCATAGCGCTCCGGCGACCAGGTCTTGCGCACATCGCGGATCATCATACTGCGGGTCGCCTCCAGTTCGACATCCGCCACGACCTTCAGGCGGTCGGCAATCTTGTCGCGCAGCTCCATGGCCTCCGTGTTTTGCGGATAATCACGCAGGATCAACTCGCACTCTTCCAACGCCTTGTCATACTCGCCCGTGGTGTAGAACTGGCGTGACCGGCGGAGAAGACGGCGGATATCATCACGCTGGGCTTTATAATCCTCTTCGTTGACCCGGTGGGCGATACTCGTCGTGTCCACTTCGTTTTTTCCGGGATCTTTCTTGAGCGTGTCAACCAGACGCGACGCCTGAGGGTGCCCACGCTCCTGCGCCTGCACGGCGAGAGGAAGCGCTTTCTCGTAATCCCCCTTCTTCATCGACAGCTTGGCTTCTTGGTAAAACGACTCCGCCATGCCTTGCCTCGCCTCTTCAATAGCGGGCAACGTGTCCGGACGTTTGCCGATAAAATCCAGGGCCTGCTTATACTGCTCGCGCGCCAGCGGGTAATCGGCATCCTTCATGGCTTTGCGCGCGACGGCCAGTGACGAATACCCATGGTCGTCCAGCGACTTGCGGCGGATTTTTTCAAGGGTCAGCAGTTCCGACACCAAACTCTCGTTCTCCTGCACACTCTGAGCCACAACGGCAGGCGCGGCGGGAGCAGGTGCAGGCTCAGCAGGCTTTTCAGCCACGGCGGGAGCCGGGGCGGGCGCAGGTGCAGGAGCAGGTGCAGGCTCAGCAGGCTTTTCAGCCACG
>JALHET010000661.1:645-1442 GCA_022839525.1 Lentisphaerota bacterium | reverse complement strand
CATTTTTCAGGATGGGGTTGTTTTTGAGGGCTTCCAGGACGTCCTGGCCTTTGACGAGGGCGAGGCGGAGGTCTTCGATGAGGCGCGCGATTTGGGGCACCTGGCTTTTCAGGATTAATGAGGAACTTTCGACGTTGGCGAGGGTGCCCTGGACGGAGTTGAAGGAGGCTTCGATGCTGGCGAAGAGGGTGCCGTCCGCGTCGATGAGGGTTGGCACGAGGTTTGCGGGGTCGGTGAGTTTGGAGCTGAGCTGTTCGAGGTTTGATGTGATTTGGTTGACGGTGGCGGTGATTTCTTCGACGCCGCCAAGAATGACTGCGAGGGAGGTGTCTACCTGTCCGGTGATGGAAGAGACGTCGCTGAGGGTGCGCGCGAGGGGGCCTGAGCCGGTGCCGTCGAGGGCGCCGGAAACTTCGGTGAGGGTTTTGCCGACGCCGCGCATGGTGTCTGCAAGCGGACCCTTGCCCGATCCGGAGAAGGCGCCGCTGACTTGCGAGAGGGTGTCGTTGATGTTGGTGAGCAACGGGTTGATTTGGGCGATGAGGTTTGTAATGGTGTCGTCGCGTTTGGGTACGCTGACGAGTCCTTGCGCGATCATGTCTTTGCCTTCGGGTGTGTCGGCGCGGGGGATGCGGGAGCCTTCGGCTATGAGGGCGGTTCCGTTTCCGGGGTGGAAGAGGAACTGGTTTCCCAGGCCGATCGGGTTGACGATGAGCTCGACGAGCGAACCTTCTTTTGCGCGGGAGTAGTAGGTGTCGAAGATGACAAACTCGATGTTGACTTTGTCGTCGTCGGTG
>JALHET010000661.1:0-588 GCA_022839525.1 Lentisphaerota bacterium | reverse complement strand
GGTTTTTATCTTGCCGATGGTGAAGCCCTTGTACTGGAGGGGCATGCCGTTGCCGAGTCCGGTAGCGGTGTCGAAGAGTGCGGTAAAGCGGTAGTCGCGCGAGAACCAGCGCTGTTTGCTGCCCAAAAGGAAGATGACGGCGATGAGGGCGACGAATGCAAGTATGGTGAAGGCACCGACGATTTGATCGGCGTAGCGGATTTTGAATTTCATTGCGTGATTCCTTCCTCGATGGTTTTTGCGAGTGTCTTGTCTCGGGCAAATTCGGCGGCTGTGACGCAGCGCGAAACCGATCCGTCTTCGATAATGCATATTTTTTCGGCGAGCTCCCGGATAACGGGAATGTTGTGGCTGACAAAGGCGACGGTGCAGCCTTCCTGATGTTTTCCCTGTACGATGTCGACAAGCCGGCGCGCTGCGTTGTCGTCGAGCGATTCGGTCCACTCGTCGAGGAAGAGGATGGTCGGCTGACACACCAGTGCGCGGGCAAAGGCGATGAGTTTTTGTTCGCCCATCGAAAGGGCGGCCGGCCTGATGTCGAGGTCC
Source organism: Lentisphaerota bacterium (assembly GCA_022839525.1). The sequence continues at coordinate 42 of JALHET010000661.1, read as the reverse complement.
TTGCGGTAGCCGGTTTCGGCGAGGACGGCGACGATGCGCTGT
>JALHET010000660.1 GCA_022839525.1 Lentisphaerota bacterium | reverse complement strand
CCTCTATGTCGGACTGTGCTGTTTCCGGCGGGGGGAAACGCTATCTGCCTGGCGTTTCGTCCAGAACTACTGCATCGACCGGGTTCTGCAAGTGGCTGAACTCTGGATTCCCGCGCGCACCGGAGGAGACGGGCTGCGGAGCGATCCATACAACCGGGAGCGCAGAGTCGAATTCCTCAGGCCCGAGCTCGCGGAGCTGTTCGACGAAGCGATTGCGGGCTACCGGAGCACGCCGAAAGCCGCGCTCGCCATTCTCGCGTGGGTCGAGCTCCATGCTGAAGTCAATCAGAGCATGAAGGCGGCGATCCTCGAATTCGCGGAAAACTGAAATCCGGGCTGCGGCACGGCGGTGTCCGGCATTGCACGGCCTTGCCCGGCGCATCCTGTTGCACCTGCAGAATAAGTATGCGACCATACCCGCCATGAGCATTGCGGAATTATTTCTACAAGCGATGCGCGAACAGGGAGCGGGCGACATTGCCTGCGCACGGATAGCCGACGGTCCGGTTGGGCTGCCCTTCGCCGTTTCAATGACAATCCGGCTTTCCGACGCGGTCGTCGAAGAGATCGCAGACGAACCGACCTATACCTATTTCCACCACTATCGCACCGTCAACGCGTTTCTGGACCAGCTGGCATTAAAGGCCGGACTCTATCTGCAGGAAAAGGGAGCCCGCTACATTGCCGTCGCCGCCTCGCAAAGCGTGCCCGCCGCGCCGGGCAGCAAGGCGACGCCCTTCGACGGACCAACCTGTTTTTGCACCGCGAATGGGGTCCGCGCGTCCGGCTCGTTACCGTATTCACCGACTGGAGCGAACTTGCGGAAATTGCAAAACCGGCCCCCGGCGTACAGAGCGCTGAAGCCGGGGACTTGCCGGCTCAACCGGAATCGTCTGTTCCGACTGCCTCCCCGGAACTCTCGCCCCGCTGCGCCGCCTGTTCGCGCTGCGTCGACTCGTGCCCCGCCGGAGCGATCGCCTTCAGCGAAAACGGACCGGCCTTCGATCCCGAAAAATGCAGCGCATGGATGAAAACGCAGTACCAGCATATCGGACGCGGAGCCGTCTGCGGCATCTGCATGCGCGTCTGCCCCGGCAGAACCTGACACCTGCGCGTTCATCTCTCCGTTTGTTGAAAAATATGTAAAGAGCGCGATACTCCCGCCCAAGGAGCATAGCCCATGAAAGAATCAAGACTGAAACGTGAAAGATCCATTTCGCTCGTTGTCTTTACGATGATTCTCGCGTTCACCGCTTCGTGCGCCGATCCGGAAAACAATCCTGTTTCAACCGATCCCGGCAGCAATCCCCCGCCCGATTATATTTCAGGTCCCCACATTTTCGGCCACTCATCCGCGACGCTCGAAGGGCTTTCGGAAGCCGACGTCATTTTCCATAAAGGTGTCGCTCAGGTGGAGGCTGCTTTCGTTTTCATTACGCTGCATGGCATAGAGCCCGTCCATCAGCTGGCTGCCGTGCGAGGTATGCCCGTAGCCGATGTGCAGCG
>JALHET010000007.1 GCA_022839525.1 Lentisphaerota bacterium | reverse complement strand
CCGCCACATGTGTGTTTGGCGAGGCGTCCTCGACGGTTGTGCAGGAAACGAAGGCGGTTTCGCACATGGAATCGCGTAACCGGCAGCCTGGGCGGGGGGATGGCATTTTCGGGGACTACTGGTGGGCCAATCGTTTCCTCAGCCGTTACAACCGCATCACGGAATGGCGCGGGAAGACCGTGGACGTGGTGATGCTCGGCGACTCGATCATTCACTTCTGGGAATGGCAGCACCCCGAAAGCTGGGCGAAGTTTTGCGGCCGGAGGCGTGTCCTTAACCTCGGCTACGGCGGCGACAGCACGCAGCAGGTGATCTGGCGGATCGAGAACGGCGAGTTAGACGGCTACACGGCGAAGAACGTGGTGCTTCTCATCGGCACAAACAACAACAGCGCGCAGGACACGAAGCCGGAGAACGTGGTGAAGGGCATCGCGAAGATCGTCTCGATGATCCGCGCGAAGCAACCGAAGGCAAATGTCGTATTGATGGCGATCTTCCCGCGCGGACGAAACGCCGAATCGAAGCTGCATGCGGCGGCGAGGGGACGGAACGACGCGACGAACGTGCTGCTGAAGGAGTACGCGGCGGCGGAGAAGATCGTGTATCTCGACATCAACGCGCGGCTCGTGGATGAGAGCGGCTGGGTGCCCGAGACGATCATGAAAGACGAGATCCATCCCACCGCCGCCGGATATGACATCTGGATGGAGGAGCTGTCGAAGGTTCTGAAGTGACGTGACGGTCGGGCGGTGGATTTGCGGCCGCAAGCGGTATTCCGCACGACGCCGCTTTTAGAGCAGGGTGACAATACGGAGCGAGATGTTGTTGTTACCATCATCATGTCTTCCCGTCAAAGAAGAACACCATCTTGTCCTTTGCTCTTACGAAAATGATCTTTGCCTCAAATGGCATGATGCCGTGGCAATAAATGCTTCGAGGGTAGATATAGATTTCGTCGGATCGCAACTCGGCCTCGGTCGGGAACCAATTTTCTGCTGTCAACCACTTAAGGCCACGCACGGTAGTCATACCGTTATCTGCGCCGACGGGTTAGAAAGTTGTTGTTTCAAGTTTCTCAAACAGTTGTAAGCGCTCAACCGTCTGTTCTTTCCTGAACGTCAACCACTGTCTTACCCACGCCCGATCCGCCAAATCATGCTTGAAGATGAGCCTAAAACATTCGATGTCGTTGTTCAACACATCTGAATGAGTTGCCAACATGGTCAGTTGGGTTGTCAGCGGCACAACGGCTTCACGCGGCCATGCTTGCAAGATATCCGTCAGAATTCTTTTGCGCATCAGCTTTTGTTGTGTCGCGATATGTTTGGCTATCAGGCCGACAGGTTGAGGATCGATCTTTGCGAAGAACTCGGCAAAAATATCCGCTACTGGGGAATCGGAAACCCGCAACCAAAGGAGCATATCGCGCCAAACCGGCTCGGTGGCAGAAGCGCCAAGTTGCACAAGGGCGCGTGCCGCTCTCGCGTCATCTTTGTTCTCAGGCATGAGTTTTATGAGTTCTTTTCTTCTCATTTCTTGCCAACGCATTCTGACCAAAGTTGTCTTTCCATAACATCCGCGCCTTCGCGTGAAAAAGCAGAGCAGAGCTTGTTGCCGCCTATTTGATTTCTTTTTCGGCTCCGCAGTGCGAGCAGTTTGGAAGCATCGCATGCCTGATCTTGTGACAAGACGGGCATTCCTCGAATAGGCTGGAGCCGCACGAGGGACAAGTGTACGTCTCTTCCAGAACGTTATGGTCGCCCGGGACCACGATCTTGTTGGCTGTCCGACGCGTCCAGGACAGGAAACGCCGTGGGCCGATCCGTATGGGGTACTCACAAACAGGGCAGAGAAACCGTTCGTACGCCTCTCGGTATTGCTTCACAAGCCACTGTTTCTTCGGGAAGGCAATGGTTCGAATGAAGTAGATCAAGAGCCACGCCACCACGATCAGGAGACTACCAATCAGGATGTACTTGAAATACTTGCTGGGGAAGTATTCGTGAACCACGAGGGTGACCTTGATCAGCGTTGCCGCGCCGAAGGCGAGAAACAGCGGGAAGTAGATACTGGATCGTTTCTTGATAATCACGCCTGCGGCAACAGCAAGAATGGGCAATAGGATCGCAAGTTGGAGGAAGGCAAGTTTCAGACGGTGTTTCTCGCTGAGCTTGCTGAACTCTTTTCTGGCCGGCTGACGTTGCCTTTCAATTTCTTGTTCGACCAACTCCTTCTCCCGCACGAGCGTTTGTTTGCTTTCAAGCGTGTCCGATATCGTCTGGCTCAACTCTTGGTATTTTTTCTGGTTGTCCAGAAAGAGTTTCAGGCTGCTCGTGAAGTTCGCCTGTTCGGTTTCAGAAAAAGCAATACTCTTTTGCACGCTGAGTTTCTGGAGTTCGATGAGTTGGTTGATGGTCCGCTGCAGACTCATGGAACTGTCCCCCACGACCCGCTGTTTCGCGGTCTGGTTCTCAATCTGTCGGGTAAGACCGGCAATTTGCTTCTCAAGCGCGTCCCGTCTTGTCACAAGTGCCTTGTCGAGGTGTTTCTGCTCGATCATCGCATAGTCGGGGCCACCAATGGATCGGATGTCATCCACAAAGAAGCCAAGAACCCAGAATATCAGCACTGCCAGAACAAGGGTAAACAGCCATATGGCAAAACGGTGAATCCAGGCTCCCTTTGACTTTGCATGGTTCTTCATTTTTTAGTCTCTTTCTTGTTTTTCGACGTGTTCTGGCCAAAGTTGTCTTTCCATAACACCATGCCCAGATTTCATTGCGACTTGTATAAGAAATCACTTGGCAAATCAAGAAATTTTGGCTTGCCGTGCTCGTTCACAGCGCCAGCGGTTCACGTACACGTTCACGAAACACGAATAGGGCGTCGATCCCGATAGCGATACCGTTTTCGATACCGATGCTCCGCAAGTCAGGCAAAAAGATTTGGAGTGCGGCGGCAAGCGGTATTCCGCGCGACGCCGCTTTTAGAGCAGGGTGTCAAATCTGTGCATTCTCCGCGCATCCTCTGTCGCTAGCTGATTAGGCGGTAGGTTTCCACGATATCGAGCCCGCGGGGTATCTCCCCCTTGACCTCGAGATGCCAGGTAATCGGGTTGTACGGATCCGCACTCCGTCCCATGAGCTCCGGCGGCAACGTGAGCCGGAACAAGCCCTCCTGCATCAGCATGGGCTTCTCCTGCTCGTAGACGACGAGCCGGTGGAGTTCGCGGCTGGCCGCTGCATCGTCGCCATGTTCCTTGGCGACGCCGCTTCCCACCAAGGATATGGTCAGCCGCGTCACTCGGTCGGTCTTTCCGCGACTGCGATACGCGATCATCGTGGGCGCACCCGGCACCAGCGGACCCGGTGGCGGGATCAGGATGATCCGCAGGTTGAAAAGGCGGAGCAGCTCGACGAAAAATCCGACGACGCAGCCGGCGCCGATCAGGACGAAGGGCACCAAAAAGAGCGTCAAGAAGATAGGCCGACCGCCTTTTTGCCATTCACGGAGACATTGCACGACAAAGACCGAAGCGGCGCCGTTCCAGAAGAGCGCGAAGGCAAGAACCCACAGTGGCCGCCCGGCACGGAACGCCGGGCACAAGGTCCAGGCGGAAGGCGGGGCTAACGGGTGGGCGAGCCGCCTGCGCTGACGTAGGATGCCGGAGATCAACGCCATAGCCCCGATGACGGTGAAAATCAGCGGTAGCAGGCCGAGGTAGAGGGTTGCTCCCATGTCGCGCACGATCACGCTGTCGAATGGATCGGTGGGATTGACATAGACAAAGAGCGTACTTCCCGGCGGATGGGCGGCGACCACCCGCTGCTTGCCCTCGTAGTCGCTGCTCGAACCGGCGTTAAAGTTGTATCGATCGCCCCGGTAGTCACGCCCGTCGATGCGATAACAGTAGGTGATGTCCACACTGTAGTAGGTTGTGTCTTCGTCGCTAGAATGCGAGCGCACCCGGCTTTGCTCGACGACCGCCTCGACCGGTGTCCAGTCGCGCGCGGCGCACTGCCGGAGAAATGGGCCAAGGAAGGTAAAATAGGTCACGCCCAGACCGGCCACGATAAAAATTGTTCCAAAGCGTATGGACACGGCCATGGTACCGCGTGACGGCTTGCCGCCGGAAAAGTCGCTTGCCGGCGGTTCCGGTCGGCTGAGGCGCCAGACAAAGAAGATAACGCCGTAGCCGGAGAGGACAAGCGGCAGCGCTAAGAGGATCGGCACGATCATGCCGCCCACGGAGAGATCGCGCCGGATCAGCGCATCGTCCGGCGCTGCGGGATTGACGTAGCAGGTTGTGCTGGTGCCTTGCGGATACTGGCTGAGCAGCCGCTGCGCATCGTTGATGTGTTTCTCCCGCAGACCGCCCTCGTGGGTGAAGCGGCGGCTGGTGTAGCTGTGCCCGTTGAAACTGTAGGTGAACACGGTGTCGAAACGATGCTGTTCGTCATCGCGAATGATGCTCGATTCGACGATCTCGCAGGGTGTCGCTATCCAGTGGCGCGTATCCAGTTGCCGCAGGGAACTGCGGACAGCCAGCACCAGCATCACAAGGCCGACGGTGCCGAAGATCAGTCCGAAGATGATTGCGGAGATCCGTCCGCCCGTACCGGTGCGCGACGTGCGCTCCGTGATTCCTTTGCTAGGAAAGCTGATTTTCATGCTGGGCTCCTGCGGTGGGTAGAGGACGCAACCATTCTACACTCTTTCGACCCCGGGGTGGATGGCGAATACACAACTGCTTACAGTAGGCGAGGAAACACGTTTGGTATTATTCATCTCCTCCAACGCATTCTGACCAAGCTTTTTAACGCCACAGACCGGGATTCCTTCCGGATAATCGGTTGGTGACAGGGGAGCGAGTTAAGCGCGTGTCTTCGCGGACCTCTTGGCTTTACCGCGTCCCCGACGCCTTTTCGTCTTCTCTGCCGGAAGCAACGGCGCGGTGTAGCTCTCGTAGAGGGCGAAGAGGAACTCCACGCGCTGGCGTTCGGAGGTGAAGGGCTGGGGGCGGTAACAGCGATCCACCGCGCGGTCGAGGTCGGCATGTGCCTTCACCAGATCGGCGGGCATGGTCAGGGGATCGTAGAGGTCGGCCAGCGTCGAGAGCGGATAGCGCGCCCGCGCATCCAATACCGCCTGAGCCTTTGCCTCCACCGCCGCAACCTTCTTTGCATCGCGGCCTAAGCCGCTCTTCGAGACAACTTTGGGGGGCAGTGTCTCTTGCGGGATACCCGCATCGTAGGGCGTCATCAGGAAATTAATATGAGTCTCACGAACCGAAAGAGGCCATGCCTTGTCCGTCCGGCCACCGACTTCAAGTCGCGGCCACGGAAAGTTGTTGTAGACCAACTTGACCGAATACCGATAATCAGATTTCAGTCTACCGCAGACCTGCCGTACCCACGCCATGTGCATGGTAGAGGTCAAGATGCCAAAGTGGTACAGCGTAGCGTCAGGTATGATATTAACAAGGTTACTTGCGATGACATTGGAGGTCAAATATCCAATCGGAATGAAGGGCCGACGCTCTGACGAAACGCTCGGGACTAATAGATAATCTGACTTTGGTTGACGGTTTTCACCGAACAGAGTAGGCAAAGCGGCTAGTTTGCGTGTTGTTTCTCGGACGCTTTCTGAGCGAACTTTGCGCACCGCTTCAACTCTTTTAAGCACTTGCGGCATACCTCTCAGTTCCCGCGGTTCAACTTCTTCAAGCCAAAGGCACCAACGCCTCTCACTGTTGATGAACTCTTGCGAACCGAGAAACGGACGGATCCATCTGCTTGCTTGCGGTTCGCTATTGACGAGGTCCGTTTTTTCCTGATCGCTCAACAACAGGTTTCCGCCGTCATTTGGCATACTTCCAAAAATCATTTCCGGCACTGAACATAAGGGTTTGTTACGAGGCATGACGACAACGTCATTGCCTTCGAGAAGATATGGACTGATATTCCTAACCTCTTCACATGTGATTTTATCGCCGTCACACTCGTAGATCCGTTTTCCCATCAAGTTGAAACAGCCGAACCCGATGATCACCACATGCACATGCGCTTTGCCCCGTGCCTCGCTTGCCCACGCGAAAGTTCTATAAGCGAAATGAATGTTGACGCCGCGCTGGAACAAAGCACTCCAGAGCACACCGACCTGTTCGCCCTGAGAAATGGAGTTGGTCGAAACGAACCCGACGCAGATCGCGGATCCCTGAATATAGTCGGCAGCCTTTGCATACCAACAGGTGACATAGTCGAGTACCCCCGCGCCGTTGACCTTGCCCCAGATCAACTTCATATCCGTCTTTTGCGCGGCCTCTTGGAATTGCTTGCCGACAAAAGGCGGATTGCCGAGCACGTAGGAACATTGATCGGGCGGAAGAATCGTCTTCCAATCAAGACGAAGGGCGTTGCCGAGAACGATGTTAGCGGCCTTACGGAGCGGGAGTCGGCTGAAGTACAGGCCGAACGCTTCCGAAAGGCGCACGTTCATCTGGTGGTCCATCAGCCACATAGCGACTTCGGCGATTCGGGCGGGCCACTCCTGAATCTCAATACCGGTGAAGGCGTCGACGTCCACCTTTGAAAGCGCTTGGATGTCCAACTCCTGTTGCACCTCTTTCCCGAACAGGGCTTTGAGGACGTCGATCTCCAACAGGCGCAGTTCGCGATAGGTGATGACCAAGAAGTTGCCGCACCCACACGCCGGATCGAAGAAGCTGAGGGTTCCGAGTTTCCGATGAAACTGCTTGAGCAGGGCCTTGCTGCGCCGCGCCTTTGTGAACTCCGCCCGCAAATCGTCCATGAAAAGCGCGTTGACGACCTTGAGGATGTCGCGTTCGGAGGTGTAGTGTCCGCCGATCTGGCGGCGTTCCTTGGGATCCATCACGCCCTGGAAGAGCGAGCCGAAGATGGCGGGCGAAATGGCCGACCAGTCGAACTCGGTACACCGCAGCAGCGCGTCGCGCATGGCGCGGTTGAAACTGGCGAATGCCAGACGCTCTTTGAACAACTCCCCGTTGACGTGCGGGAAGGCGGCGAGCATGTCGTCGAGATTGGCCTGGCGGTTCTTGATCGGGGTGTTCAGCACTTCGAAGAGCTGCGCCAGATGCAGGCCCAGGTCGGAACCATCGGGGGCGGTACGGTTCTCGATGTAGAGTTTGAAGCTGTCGGGTTCAAAAAGACCGGTGTCGTCGGCGAAGAGGCAAAAAAGGATGCGCACGAGGAAACGCTCAAGGTCATGGCCTGTGTAACCGCCGGCGGCCAGCGCGTCGTGGAGGTCGCCGAGGATTTCGACGGCCTTGATGTTGATAGACTCGTCCCAGAAGGATTTGGCTTCCGCATCTTCGCGATACTCATCCACCCATTCGCGAGAAAAACGGATGGCGTTCTGTCTGATCTCATTCCAACTGATCGGCATAAGGCACGGACTCCACGATGTATCACGGGCAACACTTTAGACACGCATAAAATACCACACCCGCGCCTGAGGCGTAAAGAAAGCGCCGTCCGCACTTCGGGCAGATGCCTTTGACGAACACGATATCGCAGCACGGGTAACGATCCCATCTTTCTGCCGCTTAACCATCAACGATCATGAATTCCACCCAATTTCTTGGAGTGCTGAGAATGGATGTGGTATGGTTAAGGTTTTCTGAAAACCAAAGGATTTTGACATGGCACTCGCAGTCGGCATCATTGGGCTTCCCAACGTCGGCAAATCAACCCTTTTCAATGCCCTCACCCACGCCCAGAACGCTGAAGCGGCGAACTACCCCTTCTGCACCATCGAGCCCAACAAAGCCACGGTTCCCCTTTCCGACGCGCGCCTCGACGCGCTGGCGAAGATCGTCAAACCCGCCCAAATCATCAAGGCAACCGTGGACTTCATCGACATCGCGGGTCTCGTGCGCGGCGCGAGCAAAGGCGAGGGGCTCGGCAACAAGTTTCTCGCCAACATCCGTGAGACCAACGCCATCATTCAGGTCGTGCGCTGCTTCACCGATGAAGATGTGATGCACGTCGAAGGCGGGATCGACCCCGTGCGCGACATCGAAACCATTGAAACCGAACTCGTGCTCGCCGACATGCAGTCGCTCGAAAAGCGCATCGACCGTGTAGGCCGCCAGGCGCGCGCCGATAAAGAGCTGCGCAAAGAAGTTGAAGCCATGGAGTCGCTCATGAAGCACTTCGACGCCGGCCACCCGGCCCGCACCTACCCGCGCGGCGAAGCCGACCCCATCGGGAACACGCTGGCCGAACTTCAGATGATCACCGACAAGCCGGTCATTTACTGCGCCAATGTGGGCGAGAACGATCTCAGCGGCGAAAGCGCGCATGTGGCGCGGATCCGGGAACACGCCACCAAAAAAGGCTCCGACATGGTGGTGATCTCCGCCAAGATGGAAGCCGAACTGGCGGGGCTTTCCGACGCCGAACGCGAGGACTTCCTCGCCTCCTACGGTCTAAAGGAAAGCGGCTTAGACCAGACCGTCCGCATGGCCTATCACACGCTCGGGCTTGCGAGCTACTTCACGGCCGGCCCCAAAGAAGCGCGCGCCTGGACCTTTCGCCGCGGCTGGACCGCACCCAAGTGCGCGGGCGTCATCCACACCGATTTCGAGCGCGGCTTCATCCGTGCCGAAGTGATCGCTTACGACGACTACGTGCGCCTCAACGGCGAGGCCGGGGCCAAAGCCGCGGGCGTGATGCGCGTCGAGGGCAAGGACTATCTCTTCCAGGACGGCGACGTCGTCCACTTCCTCTTCAACGTGTAGAAAACCGGATGATCCGGAAGTCGTGCCGGGGCAGGGACAGCTTGAACTGATCCGGAGAAACCTTTTCAAAACCCTCGCCCGTCTCGGCATTCACAGCCACGAGGTCGCCGGAAAGGCCGAGTGCCGCCCTGTCGGGAGTAACGCACACGCCGCCCCCCGGACCGTAACTGGCGACAATGACCAGCGCCTCCCCGCCCCGCGCAAGCACAAGGGTTTTCACAGGCACGCCCGCCGTCTGGATCGGCTGCGCACCTTCCCAGTACCGCCAGACCCGGCAATCGGGCAGGCCATAGCCGAAGTTGGCTAAGATCGCGGTTGTGCGCTCATGCAGTTTTCCGTACCACAGGCCGCATTTGATCTCGTGCGTGAGCGATACGCCCAGCGCGCTGCGCGTGATGCGCTCGTCGCCGTGGAAGAGGTTGTGCCAAACGCTGAGGCAGCCGCTCTGCAGGCCGGTGCTTTGCGCGAGCAGCAGGCTGGTATCGCCGTCGAGATAGAGCCGCTCCTGGCAGTCCTTGTCTTTGAATGCTCCTTGGTCGCGCCACTCGTGATCCAGAATGATCGTACCGAAAGAGAGCAACGGAATGAGGTTGGCGTTGGTCATGTGGATGAACAGCAGCGGGCGGCGTCCCATCTGGTACTGCATCACGGCAGTGCGCTTGGCCAGTTCGCGGAAACCGAAGATGTTGACCCCGGGGCGGAGCGTGCCGTCCTCGGCCACGTAACCCGGGCCGGTTGGCGTGTAGTTCGGCGAGAGGAAGAAATCGTCGAAGTAAATACCGTCCGCAAAGGTTTCCATCATGCGCTTCAAGTAGTACAGGACCATGTTCTGCCAACTCGGCAGAGGATCGATGGCGTAGGCGATGCCCGAGGTTTCGCCGGGGATCGAGACCTTGCCGTAGGCCGCGAGGCGGCAGACGCCGTCCTTGGCACGCACGAAACGCTCCTCGCCCGGCCAGCGCGGGTCGGCAATGTCCATGGTACTCCACTCGTCCATGAAGGTCTCCGCCTCTTCGCCCCAGTTGATCGCGCGCGCGTTGGTGTAGGGGATGACCCAGCCCGTGCGCCCTTTTTCGGGCTGAGACGACCACGCGCCCTTGTCGAAAAAGCGCAGCGACCAGTCGATGTGGTTGCGGTAGGTGACGATGTTCGGGGGATGTCCATGCTCGTCGAGGCGCGACGTGAATTCGGCGGACTGGAACTGCTTGAGCCAGTTCTCAGTGAACGCGAAGTCGGCGGTTCCGCCTTTGCGCAGACGGACGAATTCGTCATAGACGGAAAAGTTCTTGAAGGCGGGATAGAACGCATAGCTGGGGCCCGCCGCGCCCCAGTAGTAGCAGGCGCCCATGAATCCGAAATTCACCACCTGCTCGGTATTGGTGACCTGCGCCCCGGGAAACCAGCGCCGGAAGTTCACGGGCGTTTCAGGCATCGGCTTGGCCGGTGTGGCCATCAGCCCGAAGGTGAGGGTGCGCGGGCGCGTCAGGGATGTGGGGCGTGTGAAGAGATGGACGATCAGCGAGGTGGTCTCGCCTTGTCGCCTGATTTCGAGGGCGGGACGCTGCGGGTCGAGGTTCCAGTCACAGTCGTTCTCGGCAAACCAGCAAATGCCCCGTTCAGGCCCGCCAAGCCAGATGTAAGGGACGAACGGTTTGGGCAATTGATGCCGCCCCACATGACGCGAATCCCACACCTTGCCGTCGGCGTCGGGTTTCCCCGTCCCGGTGTAGCGCACGGCGTTGGTCTTACCGCTGTACTCCCAGAGAACCCCCGCGCCGTCCGGGATGCGGCCCGCATAGTGGAAGCGCAGCAGGTCGGTCACGGGGTGCATGAGCCACGTCTCGCCGCTTTTCATGGGGATAACCAGGCGCAAGGCATCCACACGGTTTGAGGCTGGGTCGAGGCGTACCGCGAGTTTCATCAGGCCATCGTAATCAAACATGAACTCCGTGCGTCCGCGCAACGGGCCGGCGACCCAAACGGCATGACCACGGACACAGTCGGGGGCCTTTTCCGTGAACACCACTTTCCCGTCGCCAGCGGCGACATAGACGTTTGTCCCCGTTTCGGCTTCAAGCCTCATCGGGGAGGACAAAAGCGGATGGCCTTGGCTCGACACCTGTTTCCAAAAACCGCTGTTGTCCACGCTGTGTTCCCGCAAGACACACCCGACCGCCGGAACCGTTTCGTCGACCGTCAGCGGCGTGAAAGGGGGAATGACAACGCGGTCGAGCCCCAGTTCCGCGTTCTCCCACACGAACCGCTTCCTCTCAAATGACCGCTTGATTTCGAGCTTTCGCCCGTCACTACCGGAAACGGTCAGCGCGATCTCATGCACGCCTTCAGCCAATCCCGGCACCTGGACCGTCACCCCGGCCGGTGCCATCGGCAGCGATCCTTCTCCAAGGCTGAACGGAGTTCTCTTCCCGGCCACCGCAAGCACGGCCGACCAGTGCGCGAAGGTGTTCGTTGGACACAGGAAAAGAAGCCGCAAGCGGTTCGGGGAGGGAAAATAACTGAACCGGAACTCGGTGCCGTCCGTCCCTTTCAAAAGATCGCCCGGACGGGTGATCACGCCGGCTGGAGCCCGGCCCGGATCCGTTTCTTGCGCGAGGGCGCCTCCCCCGGCCGCCGCAAAGATAACACGTATCATAACCGCACACGCCGCATGGCTTTTCCGCATCGTATCCCTCCTTCCGCCCCCGGACGGTTCTCAACTATTTTTTCGCGGCGGCAGGCCGCTTAGATGGCAAGACCACCACACCCGGCAGACGCTTGTCCGCAGAGACCCATCCATTGGTCCATGCCGTGCCGGGATCGAACCGGGCTGGATCCGGATGCAAATCATCCGGGGTGCCTGGCGTTTTGTCCGGCCCGCAGGAGAAAAGCGTCGGCAGCCCGTTCGTCCCTGCCCCGCACGCATACACGAACGGGGTTCCCCACGGGTCGTTGCGGAGAAAACGGATGTAAGGCCCATCCCACCCCGGCACGCGGGGGTCGCGTACCAGCGCGGCCAGCCCCTGCCCCGTATCAGGGAAACAGCCGGTATGGAAACGGTAACGCCCCAGCGCCTCGGCCAACACGTCCACGTTGCGCAACGCCCTCATAGGCGGCGACACATCCAACCGCCGGACTGCCTTGTCCGTCGCGGTGAAAAGTGAGGCCCCGACCAGCACAAGCACAATGATCACTCCGAAATAAAACTTCGGGTTCCTGAACAGCGTAGGCGACACCACGGCTTGCAGTTCGGCTTTTTTCTGCTCGTACTCGCGCAGGATGCCGTTGAGCGCCCGCCGTTTGGCACGCCACTTCACGACATCCGTTTTCACGGACACGCGCATGGTTTTTCCACACTTTGGGCAGCGCGCCGAAAAGGTGGAGCCAAGCTCTTGTTTACAGTATGGACAACGGTATTTCATCATTCCTCAGAACCGGAAACGCAGGCATCTCTATCCTTACGGATCCAGATTTGTCAGGGTCAGCGTATCCAAATCAATGCGGCGGTAGTAACAGTTGCGCGGCTCGCCCTGCCGGTTCTTGGTGTGGCAGATGGCGCCGCGGCGAGGACGCACGATATAGAGCAGGGAATTCTGCTCGCAGTTCACGCGTGCCTCCAGAAGGTCAAACGTCTCGCCCGAACTTTTTCCCTTTTCCCACAACACGTTCCGCGATGTGCTCCACAAGACCAGCATCCGTTCGGAAAAGGCCTTCTTCATCGCGAGTTCGTTGGTGTACGCCACCAAGATCACTTCTTTCGTGTCGGCATGCTGCACCGCCACGGGAATCGCATCTTTACACGTTTCGGCGATCTTCGCGATCTTCGCGAAGTCCAACATCAAACCCGTTCCCTCTTCAAGTTCCTTGCTCATGCTTCATTCTCCTGCTTTCCCTTTTCACCTAACGTGAGAGCACACCTCCGGCCCCTCAATACGTCAACTGGCTGCCGCCGATATACTCGCGCAAAATCGAGTCGCCGGGCACCACATCCGGCGCCAGCGTCGAGAAATTGTGCAGGAAACCGGACAGCCGGCGCGCCTCGATATATTCCCTGTCCCACGGCTTGATCTGGTTCAGCAACGGCGCGGCCAACGGCTTGAGCACCGCCAACTCATAGTCGAGCGCAGAGTTGAACACCGCGTCGGCCAAATGCTGGTACGGGTAAATCCACCGTTTCTCCCCGCGCGCGATCGAGGGCCACATGCGGAGCGTCTCGATGGCGGGCCGGTCGCGGAACTGATGGTCGCGGATCATGCGCCGGATCACGCGGGTGTCGGTCGTCGAAATGCGGTTGCTGCTGTCCACCCCGAGTTGCGTCAGCGCATTGATGTAGATCAGAAACTTCTGCCCGCGGGGCACGTCGGAGGTCAAGCGCGGGTTAAGACTGTGGATGCCCTCCATCACGATGATCCCCTCCCCGGACAGGCTCGTGGGCTCGGCTTGGTCATACCCTTCCTTTTTCTTGAAATCAAACGCGCGCATGTGAACCGCTTCCCCCGCCATCAGCCGCAGGAGATCGCTGTTCAAGCGCACCAGATCCATCGCCTCGATATGCTCGTAATCAAGCTTGCCCGCGGCGTCGCGGGGATTACGCTCATCCCCCACGAAGTAATTGTCGGTCGAGATCAGGATCGGCCTGTATCCGTTGACGCGCAGATGCGTGATGAGCCGTTTGGAGAAGGTTGTCTTGCCCGCTGAGGAGGGGCCCGCAACCAACACGAGCCGCACGCGCGGCTGGCGTTGCGCGATCTCGTCCGCGATGCGCCCCAGCTTCTTGTCGTGCAACGCCTCGACGGTGCGCACGAAATCATCGGCCCTCTTCTCAAGGATGGCCTGGTTGAGCTGTCCGACGGTTGTGACACCGACGATGCGCCCCCAGTCAATGTGCTCCTGATACACTTTGAACAGATACTCGAAGGGCGGAAGCGGCGGAAGCTCGTGCGGTTTGGAAGAGGTCGGGACATTGAGCACAAAGCCCTGCGCATGGGGGATCAGGTCGAAAAGCTCCAAGACCCCGGTCCGTGCCACCAGCGGCTCCTGGCTCAGTTCAAGAAACGAACCGCACCGCGCCACACATATGACCGGCGGGTTGCGGTGCGCCAGCAGGTTCAACTTATCCGTCTGCCCGGTCTGCCGGAACAGCTCGACGGCCGACCCGTAAGAGACGGTCTCCATGGTGATCGGGAGATCCTGCCGGATCGTCTCCCGCATGGCCTGCTGAAGTTTCTTAACGTTCTGTTTGACCGCGCCCTCCGAAAGGTCCGGCCAACTGACCGTGCAGTAGAGACCGGCTCCAACCGAGTTGCGCACACGGCATTCGATCCCGGGGAACAACTCGTGAGCGGTCTTGGCAAGCAGGAAACAGAGCGAACTCCGGTAGATGTTCCACCCGTAAGGGTCACGAATCGTCAGCGGCGTGAGGGTCGCCTCGGCAACCAGCGGTATGAAGAGCGGCAGCACCATGTTGTTCATGATCGCGCCCAAGACCGGGAACCCTTCCGCATCGACGGAAGGCACCAGCTCGCTGATGCGCGTGCCTGCCGCCACCACCACCGGCTCCTGCCCTTTGATTGTCACGGTTATCGCATGCATGTCGATCCTCTTTGTTTATCCGTTCAAGGTTTTGCGAAAGAATTTCGCAAGTGACAAGGCATGGTTCGGAATCAGATGACTGAACAATTCCGCCTCAATCGTATAGAGCTTGTCACGTTTATCCGCCTTTGTCAGTTTTTCTGAATGTAAGGAGCGAATCTGGCGGGCTATTGTCCGGGAAGACATTTCGATGTCGTGCAGATCAAGCGCCGCTTCATGAAGCTCGTCAATCTCAAGGCCAGGGTAAAGTTCTGAGAGCATCAACCGGATTTTATCCACCTTTGATTTTGCGGTTTTCATGGTTGTATTACCAAACATTCTCTAACCTCTGATGCTTTTCAGTAACTTGAATGTTGAGCGTTTAAACTCTCAACGTTCAACGCTCAATTTGAGATGTTACCCTCTTCCTTTATTCCCGAGCAGCAGACGGCTGGTTTATCGACAACTTTCTTGTTCTGCGTTCGATGTTCGGTGTTCATGTCCTCTTTCCGTTGGCTTCCCTCGTACAGATCGAACACGAGCATCCGGCACTCGATGGGGCCATTGAAGAAGGGTATCCGGCGCGCCGAACGCAACCCGATCTTGCGCGACATCTCCATGTTTCCCGTCAGAACGCACCCGGTGTATCCGGCACACTTTTGTTTCAGGAAGTCCCCGATGCGGCTGTAAAGCGGCTCAAGATCCTTCCCCTCGCCCAGCCGCTCGCCATACTCGGGGTTCATGAAAATCACGCCGGGCGGGGGAGGCAGTTTGGTTGCCGCAAAATCGCACTCGTCAAACGTGATGTATTCGTAAACGCCTGCCGCGATCGCGTTCATGCGTGCGGTCTCGACCGTCTCGGGGTCGATGTCCGTGGCCACGATGGGCGGCAGCCCCTGCCTGCGCTCCTGCTCGCGGGCCGTGGCGACCTTGTCTTTCCAGATCTGTTCGGGTGACGCGCCGAAGCGCTGCCGGACGCTGACGCCCGCGCGCTCGCCGGGAATCGTCTGGCCGTACCCCTTCAGGGACATGAACCCGAAATGGCTTTTGAAACTGCCCGGGGCGCGGTTGATCGCCAGCAGCGCAGCCTCGATCGCAGGCGTGCCGCTTCCGCACATGGGGGCAACGAACGGCGAAGCCGCATCCCACTCCGAAGCCAGGACACACCCCGCCGCCAGCGTCTCCTGCATTGGCGCGGCACCCGGGAACTTGCGGTAGCCGCGTTTCGAAAGCGGTTCGCCCGTGGTGTCGAGATACACGATCATCTCCGTGTCTTGCCAGTAAATGAAAACCGCCGCGCCAAACATTTCGCTGCCCGAATCGGGACGCCTCCCGCACCGTTGGCGCATCCGGTCCACGATCGCGTCCTTGGCCTTGAGCGACGGCATGCGCGTGTCCCGGATGGTAGCGGTGCGGACCACGGAGTTCACCGTGAAATAACCGTCCGGCTCAAGCTGGTTCTCCCAGTCGATCGACACCACGTCGTTGTAGAATTCGTGAAGGTTCCGGCACTCTGTCCTCAACAGCGGGACCAATACGCGGTGAGCCGTGCGGAGCTGCAGGTTAAGGGTCATCATGTCGCGCATCCCGCCACGCACCACGACCGTGTTTTCTGTGGCGTCGATGATCTTAAACCCGAGGTTGACCAACTCTTTCGAGGTCTGCGGAACTAACCCGCGCGCGCACGAAACAATCAACGGATATGTGTCTTTCCAGATGTTCATAAAATCCCGCCGGAACGTTCGCCGCCATTGTACCACAAACCGCCCTCCCGGCACAGCAGGCAAGTTAAAAGCAAAACCGCAGGAAAGTCTCCCTCCCTGCGGCCTGCCCGAGTCCCATCGCCCTGCGGCTAGTACTCCCAGCCCTGCCGGATGTAGGGCCTGACCAAGGCGTCCGCGGCGGCGTTGTTGTCGAACGCCAGCCTGCGACTGTTCCATTTCAGTTTGCCGGTGATCTGCTGTGCGATGGTTCCGACAAGAATGCCCTCAACCATCGGCACCGAATGATCCACATCCGCAAAACAGACATCCTCGCCTTTGCAGGCGTTGACAAACTCGGCGTAATGGCCGACCTTGTTCGGACGGAATTTTGGGGGAATGGCCTGCTCGGTCAGAGCCTCGTGCTTGGACATGGACATCATTTTCTTCTCGTCGTTGAAGGCGATGTAGCCGTCCGCGCCGTAATCGTTGGTGCTGCAGACCATACCCTTGTCGCCGATGATCAGGCAGCCGGTGTTCGGCACCTGCCCCAACGTGGTAACAACCTTCGGCATGATCTCCGCTGAAGGCTTGATGTTGCCGTCATACCAGTAGAGCGTGATAGGCGGCTGCGGCCAGCGGGCGGCGTAGGTCATTTTGACAATGCTCTTGCTGGGATAGGTCTCGGTATTCTTCTCGTCGATCCGGATGCATTCGGCCGACAGCACTGCGCCCAGTTCCAGGCCGCGGAACGGCAGGTTCATCGTGTGGCAGGCCATGTCGCCGAACGCGCCCGTGCCGAAATCGAAGAACCCCCGCCACTTGAAGGTGTGGTACACGCCGGCCTTGAACGGGCGCGCCTTTGCCGTACCCAGCCAACTGTCCCAGTCGAGCGTGTCGGGGATCGGATCGATCCCTTCGGGACGGGGAATGCCTTGCGGCCAAATAGGACGGTTCGTCCACACATGCACTTCCGTCACCTTGCCGAGGACGCCCGACTGCAGGAGTTCGGCGTTACGGCGCAACCCGTTATTTGCGCTCCCCTGATTGCCCATCTGCGTCACCACCCCGCACTCACGGGCGACCTTCCCGAAATACCGCGCTTCCCAAACCGTGCGCACCAACGG
The DNA here is from genome assembly GCA_022839525.1 of Lentisphaerota bacterium. The sequence goes on along the minus strand of JALHET010000007.1, from coordinate 3,547 downwards.
TTTCTGGACGAACACGTGGCACCCCATCTTCATCGCGCGGATCGCGGCGGGCGCATGCATGTGGTCAGGCGTGGAGACCGTGACCGCGTCCAGATTTTTGCACTCGTCGAGCATCTTGCGGTAATCGCTGTAGCACTTGACCTGCGAGGGTTTGACCCCCGCTTTCTCCAACTCGGCCAGGGCCTTGTTGATCGGATTACGGTCCACATCGCACAACGCCACAATGTTCTCCCCCATTTTGAACATGGGGTTCCAGTCCGACCACCCCTTCCCGCCGACGCCGATCACGCCGATGTTGAGCTTCTCGCCCGGTTTGCGGAATTTGGGAGCCACACGCGCCACTTCCGGAAACTCCGGACTCCCCGTAAATGTGCCGCAGCCTCCCGCAGCCAACGATGCGGCCACGCATGTTGATCCCTTTATGAAATCGCGCCGATTGAATTGAGCCATGATTCTTTTCCTCTCCAATAAAAGGCCACCGATATGACCGCCCGTCGGAACCCAAATTTAAAACCTGATGGAAAAGAAGTTTAATTCACTTGCCCCGGTATTGCAACTGTTAGTTGCTGATTCCTGCGCCTGCCAAAATTTCCGTTTTTTTGACATTGCCTCAATTATCATATTATTATAATATTTCAATTTTCAAACGGGATCAGGCTCATGGAGCGTGGAGGAAACATGGAGACGAAAAAACTTGTGATCATCGGCGGGGTGGCTGGCGGCGCCAGTGCGGCGACGCGGGCGCGGAGGCTGAGCGAGAAGACGGAAATCGTCCTGATCGAGCGCGGCTCCCATGTCTCGTTCGCCAACTGCGGCCTGCCCTACCACATCGGCGGCGAAATCGCCGACCGCAACCGTCTGCTCGTCACCACGCCCGAAAACCTCCGTGCCCGCTTCCGTATCGACGTGCGGACCCGCAATGAAGTCACTGCCATTGACCCTGCGGGAAAAACGGTTGAAATCAAAAACCTCGGAAGCGGCGAAACCTATCGCGAGGGCTACGACGCGCTCATCCTGAGCCCCGGCGCAGCCCCGATCCGCCCGCCCGTTCCCGGCATCCACAGTGCGAACGTGCTCACGCTCCGCAACATGGAGGATATGGATCGCATCATCAAAGCGCTCGAAGGCAAAAAGCACGCAACAGTGATTGGCGGCGGCTACATCGGCCTCGAAATGGCCGAGGCGCTGTGCCGCCTCAAAATTGCGACCGCGCTGATTGAACTCGCTCCGCAGGTGATGGGGCCGGCCGATCCCGAAATGGTTTCACTCCTCCATCAAGAACTGACCCTCAACGGCGTCGACCTGCGCCTTGGCACCTCTGTCACCGGCTTCACGGATTCGGCGAAAGGGCTCACTCTCACCCTTAGCTCGGGCGAGACGCTCGAGACCGGCATCGCCGTGCTCGCGATCGGCGTCAAGCCCGAAACCTCGCTCGCCCAAGCAGCGGGACTGACGCTCGGCCCGCGCGGCGGCATTCAGGTCAACGACCGCATGCAGACCAGCGACCCGTCCATTTATGCCATCGGCGACGCCGTGGAGGTGACCGACTTTGTGACCCGGCAACCTGCGCTCATCCCGCTGGCCGGTCCCGCCAACCGGCAGGGGCGCATCGCCGCCGACAACATTTTTGGGCGCGACACGCGTTATCACGGCACGCAGGGTACGTCCATCTGCAAAGTCTTCAGCCTGGCCATCGGCATGACCGGTCTCAGCGAAAAAGCGGCCAAACGGGCGGGCATCGCGTTTGAGAAAGTGTACGTCCATCCCTCCAGCCATGCGACGTACTACCCCGGTGCCGTACCGCTCAGCATCAAAATGCTGTTCGACCCCCAATCCGGCAAAGTGCTCGGCGCTCAGGCGGTCGGCAGAGACGGCGTGGACAAACGCATCGACGTCTTCGCCGTCGCCATCCGCGTGGGGCTGACCGTTTTCGACCTCGAAAACCTCGAACTTTCCTACGCGCCGCCGTTCGGCTCCGCCAAAGACCCCGTCAATTTCGCCGGTTTCGTCGCGGCCAATGCGTTGCGCCGTGATGTGAAACTCTGTCAGGTGGAAGAGGTCACCAAACCGGCGGCGAATCAGGTGTTGCTCGACGTCCGCACACCGGACGAGGTGTCAGCCGGAACGATTCCCAACTCGAAAAACATCCCGGTCGATGAACTGCGCGACCGGCTGGGCGAGCTTTCCAAGGACAAGGAATATCTCGTGTTCTGCCGCTCCGGACTGCGCGGCTATCTGGCCTGCCGCACACTGTCACAGAACGGTTTTAACTGCCGCGACCTCACCGGCGGCTACATCACCTATCAGCAAACAGCCGGAATGGCCACCGCCAAGTAAGGGAATACGCGGCAATCTTACCTCTCCGTCCCCGCCTATAACTTGAGCTTTGAGAGTTGAACATTCAGCGTTGGACGTTTTCGGCACTCTCCCGCAAGCGCTTTTCAAGAATCTGAGCGGCCAGGCCGACAAGCTCGGCGCAGGGCCGGCTCTTGTAGTATGCGTCGGTCCGCGCATCCGAGACGGGTTCATCGGCTCCCGGGGGAAGGCCCAGCAGTTCACGGCAGATGAGCGATCCGGCCTTGTCTTTAAACGCGGCGGCAAGCGCTTGCACCCGCGCGTAATGCTGGTCTTTCGCCGCCTTGCTTGTCGGGTCGCAATAGCCCTCCGTGAGGCCGACGACCATGAACATGCCCGATACCGCGCCGCAAACCTCCCGCAACCGCCCCATGCCGCCGCCAAATGACGAGGCCAGCTTCATGGCCTGCTCATGATCCAGGCCGCACTCTTTCGCAAAGGGACACACGACCGCTTGAGCGCAGTTCGCGCCATCGCGGAACAGAGCCATCGCTTCGTCTCTCTTCATGCTCGACCTCATCCGTCATTCACGCGCTTTTCTCACCGAGCGCCAGCGCCCGCACAATTTCACGGAACGCCCCGGCCGCAGGCGAACTCGCCGCCGACTCCACAAAGGCTTTACCGGCATCGCCCGACTCGGCGACCAGCGGATCGATCGGTATCGAGCCCAGGAACGGCACGCCCATCTCTTCGGCCATCGTGCGTCCGCCGTTCGCCCTCAAAATCGATGTGACCTCACCGCATTTCGGGCAGGCAAAACTGCTCATGTTTTCGATCACGCCAAGCACCTTGACGCCCACCTCGTTGCAGAAGTTGATCGATTTGCGCACGTCGGCAGCCGCCACCTTTTGCGGCGTGGTGACGATCACCGCGCCCTCCAAATCTGGGATAAGCTGACAAATCGAGAGCGGCTCATCGCCGGTGCCCGGCGGCACGTCGATCACCAGCAGATCCAAATCGCCCCACGCCACATCTTCGATGAACTGACGGATCACTCCCATTTTCATGGGGCCGCGCCAGATCACAGGGTCGTCGTCGTTCTGCAGCAGGAATCCGGTCGACAGCACCTTGAGCCCGCCGATCTCGACCGGCAACATGCCGTCCTCGTCGCCTTCCATGCGGCACCCCACCAAGCCCAGCATGGTCGGCACGCTGGGGCCGTGCAGGTCTACGTCCAGCAATCCCACGCGCT
>JALHET010000193.1 GCA_022839525.1 Lentisphaerota bacterium | reverse complement strand
GCACACATGGATGTCATACGTTCCGCCCCCTCACCGAGACCTGCATTTAAGAGAAGTCATGTAATCCCCCAGATACACCGACACTATGACAGATTTACAACGCTTCCGCAATTCCTGTTTCCCACAAAATAAACTGGCATTCCGCACACGCTTCATACTATGATGCCGGTTGAAATTCCGTGTGGGAGGCGATATGGACACACAGCTTGATGAAACCACGTTTCTTTCGTTTATCTGCGAATCCTGTAATCAGGAAATAGAGGCACCGGCCGACCTGGCGGGTCAGGAGACAGAGTGCCCCGCATGTGCGGCGCCCATTACCATTCCTTACGTCTCCACCCCCGGCACCCTGTGGGGCGTGCCGCTTGCCAACACCCAAGAACCTTCCCCCGAACAAGCGGAAGCCATGAAAAGCCGTACCATCCGGATCGAACTCCCCGACAATTGGTAACTCTGTCCCATCCCCCCTTCACATGCCCCGCATTCTTTTTATCACCTCCAAGCCCTATTATCCGTGGATAGGTGCCTGCCATCGGATACGCCACACACTCGAGGCCCTTGTCGCTTCCGGTCATTCCGTCGATCTGCTCACCATCCCCGTTGGAACCCCTCCCCACGTTGAGGGGGTCAATCTCCTATCCGTGCCGCACGTACCCCTCTGCCGCCGCTTGCCCGAAGGCCCTTCAGCCCGGCGTTTCGTGCTGGACACACTGATTCTTTTCAAAGCTGTCTATCTCGCGACCCGTAACCCTTATACCCTGATCCACGGAAGCGATGACGGCGGCTCCGTCGCGTGGATCGCAAGCCGGCTGACCAAAACCCCGTACATCTTCGAGCACCACTCCGAGCAGATCCGCGGACGTGTCAGGGGAGTGCGCCGCCTCTTCCTCGGCTTCCACCGCCTGCTCGAGCGCCAAGCCCTGAAACATGCCGATGCGGTCATCGGCAACGACAACGCGGTCATCGGCCTCCTCACGTCGTTTAACCGCCGGAGCCGGGCCTGCGTGATCCCCGACATCCCGGCGATCACCGGAGAAGCCTCACCCCCTGCACAGAATCTGGCGCAGGCGCGCTACCGCACCCATCCCGACCAGAAGCTCGTCACGTGCGTGGGATCCTTTACCCGATTCGAAGGTCTCGACCTTTTCTTCAACGCCCTGCCATACGTGCTGGCCGCAACCCCGCTGACCCGTTTCGTGATCGTGGGCGGCGATGAAGCCGAGATATCCCGGATGCGGAAGGCTCTGGAAAAGGCAGGCATCGAACACGCCGCCACCTTTGCCGGGCGACTCACCCCCGACGAACTCGCCGCCCTGTTCGCCATTTCCGACGTGCTGGTCTCCCCGCGGCGCGCCGGCACAACCGCCCCCATCAAAGTGCTCGACTACCTGCACTCAGGTACCCCGGTAGTCGCCGCCGACACGCCCGCCAACCGCACCGTGCTCTCTTCCGACAATGCGATCCTGACGCGGCCGACACCCCAAGCGCTGGCCGACGGGATCCTCGCGGTCATCCGGTCCCCGCAGATCACCGCGGAACTCGCGCAGCAGGGCCGTGAAACGTTGCGCCGCGAGAACCGCACCCCGGAAGCTTTCCGCACCGCGCTGAACCACTGTTACGCCTACGTCACCGCCACCCTCTGACCCCATGCGCCGTCTCCTCAAATGCCTGTTCCGTACACTCGGGCTCCCGCTGCTGATCGCGCTTGCCGTTTGTAACGGGTACGTCCACCAGCCGCGCCATTGGCAACAGGCCCGCGCCCAACAGTTGCCCGCCCCGCTCGCGGACTGGATCACGCGCGTCGGCAACGCCACGGCCGACACAACCGACGCGCTGGGCCTCACGGGACATGACCTGACCGCCACGCCCACACGCCTCTGGCCCACGGGCTTCATCGGCGCCTGCAAACTCCTCTATGAGCGTTTCCGCACCTACGATTAAACCGCGATGATGCCACACCCCCGCGCACCCACCCGTACTTTGCATTTGCATCTTGCCTCTGTTTCCCTCAGAATATTTCGCGTTTACGTGATTAGGTTTTTGCAAACCTAATGCGGGTGGGGTAAGATAAACGTGCCGTGAAGGTTCTCTTTTTGTTCATCGATGGCGTTGGGTTGCGTGCGCCCGCAAAAGACAATCCGGTTCATGCCGGCATATGTCCCGCTTTGTGTCAGCTCATCGAAAACAATGCCGTCCCCATCGATGCCTGCCTCGGCACAAAGGGGCTGCCGCAGAGCGCGACCGGGCAAACCGCAATGTTTACCGGCGTCAACGCCTCTCAGTATATGGGGCGTCACTGTGAAGGTTTTCCAGGCCCTTCCCTGCGCAAGCTGATTGAAGAGGGGAATCTTTTCATGGAGCTGGTCCGCAAGGGTCTGCGTTGCCGTTTTGCGAACGCTTATATGGTGGACAACGTGGACGACTTGCGCGTACGGCGTTTCAAATCCGTTACCACCGTTATGGCGCTAACCGAGCCTAAGACGATCTCCATTCAAGATGACCTTCTCACAAATCACGCGGTTTCCCACGACATCACGCGCCTCAGCCTTCACGAGAAAGGGCATGCCGTACCGGTCATCACACCCCAACAGGCCGCCGAGCATCTCGTTCAGGTCGCCTGCGCCAACGACTTCACCCTTTTCGAATTCTTCCAGACAGACCTCGCCGGCCATTCCTGCAACTACAGTCATGCCTGCGAAACGCTGAAGACATTGGATCTCTTCCTCGACTCGGTGGTGAAACTCTGCAAGACCACCGGCTTGCTGCTTATTCTGACAAGCGACCATGGCAATATCGAGGACATGAGTACACGCGGCCATACCCGCAACCTGGTACCGCTCGCCGCTATCGGCCCCGGTGCGGATGAGATGAAGGGACATGCCACAAGTCTCATGGACATCACACCCCGTATCACGCGTCTCATGGTTCCCGGCTACACCCCGCCCGTACGCACCGTGAAACCCGTTGAGTGGACGTGACACGCAGGAGCCCACACGCGTTTGGTACACATACCCCACAGACGCAAAACCCTCCCGGTTTTCACCGGGAGGGTTTTGCACAGAAAACACCGCGACCGCCTACACATCAAATTTGACGCACGACTGGCGCAACACGCGTTTCAGGGCATTGACTGCCTTCTGATCTTTTCCGGCCTTTACTTCGGCCTGAAAAAGCAGATCGGTCAACCGCCTGTTCATCGTAAGCGGCGTGCGGTTTCCGCCCGGTTCGGCGGCCGGGCCGTTCTCGGCGCAGAACGCCTCGATCTCCTCCTTGAACAGATAATGCCGCGGGCTCTTTTTCTGCTTGTCACTCCAACTCAGTTTGAGTGCCTGCAACCGCAAGGCAAAGTTCTGCGCGGAGACACCGTACCGTTTCTTCAAGCGTAAGAGCATATCCCACGTCCACGTCTTCGGAGTCAGACCAAGCTGCCAGACCGTGGCCTGCACCGCGTCCGCGGGCATCAGGAAGCAGGCCGCAAAGCAACGGGCGAATTGCGCCTCGTCCAGCACATCCCCGTTCACTGCACAGGCGTCTTCCCCGGCGTCCATGCCAGATGCCTTGCGCGTATACCAGAAAATCCGGCCTAATTCAAAAACCAACCGGTACATCTGGTACTCGGGTTGCTTCTTCAAGCGGCTGTTCACAAAGAAAACGGCATTCTGGTTGAGCCGGTCGTACCCGCAGAACGTCGAACAACTCTCCGGCATCTCCATGAAGACCACGCGCAGACCCGCGCTCTCGAACAGCTCCAAATAATCGTAAACCACCGCACTCCCGATCCCAAGTCCCTGACGCACATAGGCCGCCAAATGCCCGGCGCCCGCCTCCGTCGGCGAAAACGGCACCTGAAGGGAAATCCGCGGCGTCTTAACCACGCCGCAAAGGTCTTCCAACTCGGGCAGCTTGTCCGCCACAGATTGGCAAATGACATGTGCCGCTTTCAGCGGTTCGCCACCCGCTCCCGTGTCAAGCGGCGGCAAAAGAACGGGGGACGATTCCAACGCGGATGGCGCACCCGGCTGCCACACGTCCTGCTCCTGAAACAGATCATCAATCCTGACGTTCAGTTGCTTCGCAATCCGGTAGAGTACGCGCCCGGAAGGCAAGTGCTTGCCTTTTTCGATCCAGCCGAGAGGGCCGGCGCGAATGCCGATATCAGTCGCCAAACGGATCTGCGAAATATGCTGGATCTCACGCAATTGCCGGATCCGCGCACCCACACGCAACGCGATCTCACGTTCCGCCGGTGTTTTTTGTTTGCCCATAATTGACTCCTTACTTTTGACGATACCTTATTATAAACCGTTCGTGTTTCCTGAGAGTTTCCACCCGTTCATTCTTTGAACCGCAACCGCGCGAGGCATAACATAGCCTCAAGCCTATTCATTATCCCGCAGGTGTTATCCATTCCAGTCGCAGGTGGAGCACAAATCTGTTCACATGCATGAGCATGTGAACACCGTATCATAGCAAACACTGAAATAAGAGTATCCCAAATAACTCTCTCTCCTGCAAGTAGATTTTCTGAATACTTTTGTACTGGGTTAGCCCGCCGCCCGCGCTTCGCACGGGAATGTAAATGAGGATAACTTTGATGGTGTAAGTTATAGGCAAGTGACAGGGGGATGCGAGGATCATGCGTTTCAGGGGGCCATTGCGGCACCATCGCTATCGCCATCGGGATCGGGATCGCCGCCACCTTTACACCCGTCATCGCGAACCGCTTCGTGGACGCGACAGCCGGTTTCGAACCCGATAGCGATACCGATACCGATTTGGAGAA
>JALHET010000192.1 GCA_022839525.1 Lentisphaerota bacterium | reverse complement strand
TGGCGGCGGGGAACGCCACCACGGGCAACTCGTGGTTCTGCCTGATACCGGACACCTTGAACGACCATTGCGGCGCAATGGACGGAAGCACGTAAACCGAGCGCAGCAACGGGAAGGAAGTGCTTTTCCGGACATCGACGCGCGGCAGGGACACGTCGGTCATCGCCCGGTAAGCCATGCCGCATTTCTCGGGGAAGAGATACCTCACGTCCGCAGCCGTTTCCAAAATATGGTTGAACGCCCACTGGAGCGAAACCGGCGAGGCTTTGATCAGCAGGGTCCGCGCGTCGGGGAACGTGATGGAATACTCGTCCTCGTTCATCAGGTTGGTGTTGGGTATGGGTTGCCAGCGTATGACATTCCCCGCCGCGTCCGGAGAAACCGGAAGGGTTACCCCGGTCACGGTCTTCAACGCGTTCGTGAAGTTGGCGACCGCTTTCTCGAAAGCCGATCCCCCCGTTTCCGGCGCGACTAGGGAAACCGCGGCTTGGCCTTTTTCGACCAGTTTGAACACCGGCGCCGTGGCTCCGGATGCCGCCGGGCCGGGCTTCTGCCCCATTTCACAGCCTGCGGCGAGCAGGCAAAACGCCCCCCCCATCACGTAACCCAGCATCCTCATCTCTCCCCCCTTTTTCGGTTTTATAACCCGTTCTGCCGAAGGTTGGCTGGAATCTCGATGCTCCAGCCGGCACCGATTGTGATGAAACTGCTCCATACCGTTACCTTCGGTTTTTAAACCTCACATACGTATGTTGATCAGAGAACAAGCCCCCGGTCAGGGTTTTTCATCGAACCCGTTTGTCAGGTTACCGCTTACCGTAAAGTTACCGCGCAAAATCTGAATGGCCTGCTTCGCGCCCGTGACCCCACCCCGCGAAATCATATTGCCTTTCAAATACGATGAAGGGCTTCCGTTCGCGTCGAGAATGACGGGCGTGAGGCAGTCCGAGATCACGTTGTCGTGGATGGCCCAGTTCGACGCATCAGACAGGATTTCGAAACGGTCACCGGCTTTCATGGCGGCAGGCTGCTTCAGTTTGAACTGCATGGCCAGCGGCACAAAACATTCAATGTCGGATCTCCCGGCAGGTTTCCCGCCCCGGAACCAGAGAAGCGTCCTGTTGCGGTACAGGTGAGGCTGCCACCCGAGGGGAACGGTTCCGTACCCCACCACAAAGGTCGTTGCGTCCACGACTTCTTTAACGACCGACTGCCCGGCGATGACAGCGATGCCCACGCCGCAATTACGCACGAGGTTGTTATGAACCAGCGCATTCACGGAAGGTTCATACAGGCGAATACCCGTCACCGCGGCATCGTTCGTCCCGCGGACATAGATCTGGTTGTCGCTGACGATCGTGTCGTCGGCACCGACGGTGATAGCGGTCCGCCGAACACTTTTCTGTCCCACGGCCGTCATGTCGAAGATGTTGCCGGTGACGGTGGTGTTGGCGGCCGGAAATTCGTTCGGATAACCGTTGCCGCCGATGGATACTCCCGAAGACCCGAAGTTGACGAACAGGTTATTGCGGACAATCACTTGCGTCGAGCCACGCGAGGTGCGGATGGCGCAGTTGCCGTAACAGATGTTGCCCTCGAAGACGTTGTCCGCAACAAGGGTTTGACCGGCACCGAGATCGGGGTACGTGTCGTCCCGGTTGCCCGGGCCGAGATTGCCGATGCCGATCGGGCCGGCGTTACGGACGTAATTGCCCGAGAACGTGACGAACCGCGAGGCGCCCTCCCATGAATTTCCTCCGACATCGACGATCCGGCAGTTCAGGACATCCGTGTTCTCGATGCCGCACATCACGTCGTTGAAGGCGTTGCGGGCGGAGTTGGTGACGGAGCAGCGCAGGTAGGTGATTTTCTTGGTGTGCGAAAGGCCTGGCTTCACCGCGCCGCGGCTGCGCCCGCCCGCCACAAAGCACTCGCCCGACATCCGGCTCGCGTGGCAGTTCTCCACCAGCACGCGCTCGGTGTTCGAAATCGTGACGGCATTGCAGTGCTTCAGCGCAAACCCCCAAATTGCCGTGGAGCCGCGCGTCCGCATCTCGCCAGCCTTGTCGCGCTCGTCGAACGCCATGAAACCGATCATGCGGAAATTGCGGACCGTGGCCTCGATCCCTTCCGAAAGGTGGATGCAGGGGCCTTCGCCCTCGCTGATGTCGAGCACGGTGTCCACGGCGCTCGCGCCCTCGATCGTGATCGCCGCGGGGTTGCTGACCCGGAGACCGCGAGCCAGCCGGTAGTGCCCGACCGGCACGAAGAGGTTGCGCTTCTCCTTGAGCGCCCGGTCGACCGCCGCCTGAAGCGCGAACGTGTCGTTGTGCCGGATCACGGCGTCCTTCACCGTGCGGTTGGCCGGGTCGCTCAGGGTCAGGACGTTGCCCTCGATCTTCTCGATCCGGCTGATGAGCTGGTCGCGCGCGCCGATGGCGATCACATAGCCCGCCTCCCAGTCGCGCGGGTTGAGGCGCACCTCGACGCCGCCCTCCAGCGGCTGCCAGCCGTGCGTGACGGGCTGCTCCGGCTGCCAGGTGCGCCCGAGGTCGCTGGTCCACCGGAAGGCTGGCCTCTTGGACGGCGCGATGTCGAGCACGTAGACCACCCAGCTCCCCTGCGTGCCGTCGTAGCCCCGGACTTCCACGGAATTCGCCACCGGTTTCGCGTTCCGGTAACGCTCGCCCGTGCCCCAGAGACGGGTGGGTAAATAACGGATGTTGGCTTTCGACACCATGACGCCCTGCCCCACCTGAAAGTCGCCCACGTCCGCCACCGTGATCTGGCACGAGCCTGTCGCGGTCGATGCGGTCGTCACATATTTCGATCCCGAGGCGCCGCACTCCTTGGCGTTCAGCCACTGCTGCCCCTCCCCCTCGGCAAACCCTGCGGATACAAACGCAATGCCTAAAAACAGAAAAGACAAGCGCAAACAGCTTCCGTAACGTTCGATCATGTCCACCCTTTGATATCCGGAACCAATCCTATCCCCCACCGTACACCGGATGTTGACGGGGTGCGCATGTCCAGCGGGGTTCAAGACACACATGAACCCGCACTGGGCATACTGTCCGCCATCACGGTATCAAAAGGTCTCCGCACCGGGCAAATCCATTTTTTCTGCACATCAATCGCACAATCCCGGCGCACGGGGATAAGGGATCACATCGCGGATATTGTGCATGCCTGTGCAGAACTGCACCATACGTTCGAAACCCAATCCGAATCCGGCGTGCGGCACACTGCCGTATCTGCGAAGATCCAAATACAAACTGTAGTTGTCGGGATTCAACCCGCTCTTGCGCATGGCCGCCTCCAGCACATCCAGCCGTTCTTCGCGCTGGCTACCGCCGATAATCTCGCCCACCTCGGGAAGGAGCACATCCATCGCTGCCACTGTTTTGCCATCGTCATTGCGCCGCATGTAGAACGCTTTGATTGCTTCGGGATAGTCGGTCACAACCACCGGCCCTTTGAAAACCTCTTCCGCAAGATAGCGCTCGTGCTCGGACTGAAGGTCCATGCCCCAGAATGGCGCGAACTCGAACGTCTTGCCCGCCCCCTCCAGCACCTTGACCGCCTCGGTATACGTCACACGCCCGAAAGGCGCATTCGCCAAACGCTCCAGCCGCGCCAGCACGCCGGGCAAAATGCGTTGGTCGAAAAAACTCAGATCCGCTCCGCACTGCGTGAGAACCGCAGTAAACAAGTGACGCAGAAAGGCCTCGGCCAGATCCGCATCGTCGTCGAGATCCGCGAAGGCCATCTCCGGCTCGATCATCCAGAACTCGGAGAGGTGCCGCCGCGTATTGGAGTTCTCCGCACGGAACGTCGGGCCAAAGGTGTAGATGTCGCCCATCGCGCACGCATAGGTCTCGCCTTCAAGTTGACCGCTCACCGTAAGCGAGGTGCGCCGGCCGAAAAAATCCTTCGCGTAGTCGACCGCACCGTCCTTGAGCCTTGGCGGAGCGTGTGGGTCGAGCGCGGTCACCTGAAACATCTCGCCGGCTCCTTCGCAGTCGTTCGACGTGATGATCGGCGTGTGGACATACAGAAAGCCGCGGTCGTGAAAGAAACGGTGTGTTTCATGGGCAAGGACGTCCCGCACACGCGCCACCGCCCCAAAACTGTTGGTGCGCGCACGCAGGTGCGGCAATTCACGCAACCGCTCGAAACTGATCTTCTGCTTGCCCAGCGGATACTTGACCGGCGGCGCGAACCCCAGAACGTCGATTGTGCGGGCTTTCAGCTCGACGGCCTGACCACTGCCTTCGGAGGTCTGCAAAATGCCTTCAACCACAACGGATGCACCGGGATGAAGCCTCAAGACCTCGTTTTCGTAATTGTTTAACGTGACAGGAGCAATCACCTGAAGATTGGCAAGACACGAGCCATCGTTGATTTCGACGAACGAGAAGCCGCCCTTGGAATCACGGCGCGTCCGCACCCAACCAGCGGCCACCACGTCAATTCCGCGCTTCTCTGTTTTCAACAAGCAGACGATCCTCGTTCTTTTCATGTCGTTCTCCTCCACCTATTTCATCTGCCCGTAAGATTGAGATAGAGGGAGCATTCGCCACGTGACTCCTCCCCGCCGCCTTCGGCTTTCCCCCATGCCGAAGCGATCACGGTTCCCGCCTCTTTGCAGCAACCGTATGTATATCTTGACTGCTTTCCACAGTTCGCTTATTGACAACCGTCCCGCTACTTCAACAGGCCGCACATTTTCGGGATCGCGAGTGAAATCCAGAAGGGCACGGCCTTCACCGTCACTTTCGCGATGGTTGTCTTGCCGACTCCGCAACCGATAAAGAGGCAGGTTCCGACGGGCGGCGTGCACAAGCCGATACAGAGGTTGGCGATCAGGATGATGCCGAAGTGGATGTCGGACAGCCCCAGTCCGCGCACGACCGGCAGCAGGATCGGCGTGAAGATCAGGATCGCTGGCGTCATATCCATGAACATCCCGACCACCAGCAGCATCGCGTTGATCGTAAGCAGGATCACGTAGGGGTTCTCCGATAACCCCATCAGCGCCGCGGACACCGTCTGAGGGATGTTGGTCACGGTCATGATCCACGACATCGCGCTCGATGAGCCGATCAGGAACATGACCACTGCGGTGGTGATGCCGGTCTGCAGGCAGATACCGGGCAAGTCTTTCCACAGAATCTCGCGGTAGAACACCACGCACAGCAGAAACGAATACGCGACCGCAACCGCCGCAGCCTCTGTGGCCGTGAACCATCCCAACAGGATTCCGCCGATGATCAGGAGCATCATCAAAAGACTCGGCAAGGCGCGCCAGCAGACCAGCAGAGGGTGGGTACGCACCTCCGCCGGCGCGCCCGGCGCGGCTTTGCCGTAGCCGTGACGGACCGAGAGGATACCCGACGCAACCATGATGCAAAGCCCCACCAGAATGCCGGGCAGGATACCGGCCATGAACATCGCCGCGATCGAGACCGAACCGGCCGCCACAGAATAAACGATCATCGCGTTTGAAGGCGGGATCAGCAGGCCGGTCGTCGCCGCCGTCGCAGTCAACGCGACATTGAATTCGCGGTTGTATCCTTTCCGGTTCATCTCGGGGATCATGAAGCCGCCGATCGAGGAGACCGCCGCAGCCGCCGACCCGGAAATCGAACCGAACATCATGCAGGTCAGGGTGTTGACGTAACCGAGCCCGCCGGGGAACCGCCCGACAACAAGGGCGGCAAAGTCGATCAGCCGCCGCGCCAGACCGCCGCGTCCCATCAGGTAGCCGGAAAACACGAAAAACGGAATCGCCAGCAACGGGAAACTATCGACGCCGTTCGCCATACGCTGCGCCACGGTGTAAGCCGCGTCTCCACCGTTCGCGAAAATCGCCAGCATGGATGCGACCGCGATCGCCACCGCGACCGGCGCGTTCATGAGCAGCAACACCACAAAAGAGACCAAAAGAATGACAATGATGCCGATCATGACCTTACTCCTCCGATTTCGTTTGGGCGCCCAGCAGCTCGGCGGGAGTCTTGAAGATTTCCACCAGATTTTCCAGCGCGAAGAGGCAGATCAGCACACCGCCCAGCGGTATCGAAATATAGACCAGTCCGCGCGAGATCGGCAACGTCGGCAACTGCTGCCCCATCTGCCCCATCGCCAACCCCCAGCCCCCGACCACGAAAACGACCACCGCCAGAACGGCGGTCACCACCTGCACCAGCATGCTGAGCGTCTTGCGCGCCTCAGGATGCAGCCTGTTCACAAAGAAGTCCACGCCGAGATGCGCTTTTACGCCGAACGCCAGCGCGGCCCCAACCATCGAGACCCACACCAGCAGAACACGCGCCAGCTCATCGGTGTAGGCGGCCTGCTTGCCGAGGCAGAAGCGGGTGAAAACGCCCCACAGCACCGTCAGCGTCAGCACCGCCACCATAGCCATCAGAAGGCCTTCAAGCAACTTGACAAAGCCCATCTTGATTTTCTGCAAAAGGGTTAACATCACTTCACCTCCGCGATCTCGGAGAGAACCTTTCTGACCACAAGGTACTCTTTGTCCTCGATGATGGGCGCGCAGGCTTTGCGGAAACTCTCAAGATCGGGTGTGATGATCTCGATGCCCTTCTGCTTCATGGTGGCCAAACACTCTGAGGTCGTCTCTTTCCACAGTTTACGCTGGAAAGCCTCGGACTCATCGGCAGCCTGTTGGATCGCCTTCCTGATATCGAGCGGAAGGGTGTCCCACACCTTGGCGCTGATGATCACCATGTCCGGAATGCGCTGGTGACTAGAGAGTATGAAATATTTGCAGACTTCGTAATGGCGGCTGGTCATGAACGACGGCGGATTGTTCTCCGCCGCGTCCACCGTGCCTTGAGCAAGCCCCGTATAAAGTTCGCCCCAACTGATTGGGCAGGGGCTGCCGCCCATGGCTTTGATCATGTCCATGGCGGTCCGGCTGTTCATCACACGGATCTTCATGCCTTTGATGTCGGCCACCGAGCGAACCGGTTTTTTCGTCGTATAGAAGTTCCGGTCACCTGAATCATAATAGCAGAGTCCCCGGAATTGGCACTGCACGCCCAAACCCAAAATGCGTTTCCCGATCGGGCTGTGCAGTGTGTTCCAGAAATGGTTTTCGTCGCGGAACGCGTAAGGCACGCTGAACACCTTTATTTCCGGGATAAAGGCTTCGATCGCGGCGGTGGAGACCTTGGTCATCGCCAGTTCACCCTTCTGCACCTGTTCGAGGCAGTCGACTTCGGCCCCCAACACACCTCCGGAATAGACATCCAGCGAGGCTTTTCCGTTTGTCAACTCCTCCAGACGCTTCTTCATGAACTCCATGGCCTTGTGCACAGGGTGCGACTCATCGAGCCCATGTGCCAATTTCAAAACGACCGCACGGTTCCCAGAGCCGGCAGTAGCCGTGTTCACCCCTTTCGGACGAATGATGAAAGCCCCCAACACACAGGCGACCAGCAACCCTGTCGTTGCACCCGCTAAAAAAAATGATACGGACTTGCCCATAACTTTCCCCTTTCTTTAGCGCGATCAACCCAATAACGCGAGAATGACACCGGCCGCGACAATCGATCCGATCTGCCCTGCCAAGTTTGCGCCCATGGCCTGGAAGATGAGGAAATTGGTGCGGTCCGCCTCTTGCCCGAGTTTGTGCGAGACCCGCGCCGCCAGGTCCTGCGGATCGTGGTTGACGAAGTAGTTGTGCCAGTTCTCCTCGCAGATCAGATAGGTGCCCCAGGGGGTGAAGCCGCTGGAGCAATTGTTCAGCGTGCCCAGAACGGTCCTGCCATCCGGGTCGGCGACGGTCTTCATGCTCGGATGGCCCGCCAGCGGCCCGGAAATGGCCATCTCCGTCAACGCGCTGAGGCGCCGGTTGTAGCGCGACGGCAACACCCGCTGCCACTGGCCACGGGCATCCTTGCGCACTTCGATGACGCTCAGACCGTGGGCCGCCTGCTCCTTGCGCACCTGTTCCAGCGGGCGCCGGCCTTCCTCCAGACGCATGCCGTCGGTGTGCAGCGTCGGGTTGACGTACTCGTGATTGATCACCAGCAGGCCGTGGCTGTCCGGCGCATCGGGGAACGGAAAAAAATGCATGCCGTCATGGTTGTCGCCGGCCTGCTTGAGCTGCGCCTGCCAGTCGTCGCTGGCATCGGCCTGCCACTGAGGCGCATCGGCCAGCA
>JALHET010000191.1 GCA_022839525.1 Lentisphaerota bacterium | reverse complement strand
TCCCAGGTCGGGCTGGTGCCGATTACGCCGGTGCCTGTTACCGATCTGTCTGTCGCGAAGGCGGTCAACAAGTTCGTGGCCGCGCTCGAAGAACATGACGACGTGCAGGATGTCTACACCAACATGGAGATCTCCGACGAGCTCGCCGAGAAGCTTCAGGCGGAGGAGGAAGCGTAGCCGTTCCGCCGGTGGGCGGCTGGTTTTGATAAGGAGGCGCGGGCGTTGGTTACGTCCGCGCCTCTTTTGTTTGGGGTTGCGGAGAAAGCGTAAAACGGCCACACTATACCGGCATGCTTCAGTTTGTTTTTAATAAACAGGCTGCGGCAGGCGTATATCCGTTGAAACCGGAGGTGAAAAACATGAGAACACACATGGCAGCGGCACTCTGTTTAACCTTGGCTCTGTGTGCACGGACGCAGGAGATCGGGTTTGTCGAATCCTTCAGCCTTGCGGACGACCGCGAGGCCGCACTGAGGGAACTGGTTCCCGGCACGGACGATTTCTATTTCTTCCACGCGCTCCATGCCCAGAACACGGAGGCACGGCAAAAGTTCCAGGAAACGATGGGCCGGTGGATCCGCGAACGGAACGGCAACGTGACCGGCCGTGCCCGCGAATTGCTCAACCGGCAGGCACTGCTCGACTATGACCGGGAGCCCATGCGTAGCCTCGACTATCTGCGCGGCGAGTTGGGTCTCTACTTTGACCACACCCGCAAGACCGGCAAGCGCGCGGGCGCGGCGCCGACCGTTTTAGACAACGCGCGGATCGGTGCGCCGGAGCTGCTCCGGAGAGCCCTGTTAGAGGATCCCCGCAGTCTGGAGGGTCTCGAGGACACGGGACTGGAGCTTGCCGCGGGGCAGAGGCTCACGGACGAGCAGCGCCGCAACCTGCTCTCCCGTTTGCGCCGCCCGGATTTCCCCGGCGTGGTCGATCTGATCGTTGCCGACTTGGGGGCGAAGGACAGCCGCGGTTTCGGATCCCTTCCCGTCCACCGGCTCCTCACCCTCGCGCAGTTGGACGGGCTGCTGCAGAAAAAACCCGCGCTGCGCAACGAAACCACTTTTGTGAACGCCTACCTCGCCAAACTCGCGCCCGAAAACGAGGTGGATCCCGACGCGGATCCCGAGGTCTGCGCGGCCTACTACGCGCGTGTCTGGGCGTTTGTGAAGACGCTTGCCCCGGTTCACAACTCGCTCAAGGCGAACGTGCTTTACAACCGTTTGCGCTACGACCGGCGCAAAGGCGTTTATGACCGCGACCGGTTCTTGGAGTATGTCAAACTGCCCCGCAACGTGTACTACCTGAGTCCCGAAATACGCGAGCAGTTGCCGCGGGGCGACCATCTCGCGCAGTTGGGGCAGGACTTCCGTCTCGTCTCCCTGCCTCCCGTTGCCAACGAGGAGCCGCTGGTGCGCGCCTTCCTGCTGGAATTCTTCAAGGGGGACGCCGGCTTCGACGCATTCCTGCCCTACATCCGCGAAGACTTCCTCAAGCCGGTTTTTGCGGAGGCCAAGATTGTCAACGGCGTCGGCGACCCGCAGCAGTGGGCTCCGCTGCTCGCGCCCGATGCTTACCGCCGGCTCAAAGAGCGCGTGGACATCGATTTTGCGCCCGACAATCCGTCCTCGTTCGGCGCGGGTGACGCGGTAACGCTGACCGCTTTCATCAAGAACGTGCCCTCGCTGATCGTCAAGGTCTACGAGATCAACACGTTCAATTACTACCGGGAGACCGGACAGCCGCTCAACCTCGCCATCAACCTCGACGGACTGGTCGCCTCGGTTTCGCGCACGGTGACGTACCGGGAGGCTACAGAACGCCGCGTGGCGCGCACGTTCGAGCTGCCCGAACTCAAAGGACGGGGCGCGTATGTGGTCGAACTGATCGGCAACGGGAAGAGCAGCCGTGCGCTGGTGCAGAAGGGGAGGCTGGACGTGCTGCAGGAAGCGACGGCTGCCGGCCATGTGTTCACCGTGTTGGACGAGGGTGGCCAGCGCCTGACCGACGCGGGCGCGTGGCTGGGAGGGCGCGCGTTCGCCGCCGACAAGGACGGCCGTATCCCCGTGCCTTTTAGCACCGCGCCCGGGAGCGAGAACATTGTGATCCGGCAGGGCGGGTTCGCCACGCTGGTGCGCTTCGCGCATCTGGCCGAGACCTACGTGCTGAAGGCTGGGATCTATGTGGACCGCGAAGCGCTGATCCGGCGCGAGAAGGCGTTGGTTGCGGTCCGTCCGGTGTTGACCGTGAACAACCGGCCTGTCAGCCTCAAGCTGCTGGAAGAGCCGCGCCTGGTGATCCGATCCACCGACCTGAAAGGCATCGTGACCGAGAAAGAGTTCGCGGGTCTCGTGCTGCGTGAAGATGCCGAGACGGTACAGGAGATTCAGGTGCCCGAGGGTGCGGTTGAGCTTGCGGTGACCCTGAAGGCGCGCATCCAGAATCTGAGTCAGGGCAAGAAGCAAGAGTTGCAAGACGGCGGGCGGTTTGCGCTCAACGGGATTGAGGGCACGGCGGACGTGCAAGCGTTGCACGCGGGGCAGACTGCGGACGGGTACTATGTGGAGGCACGCGGCAAGAACGGGGAGCCGCTGCCGGGAGAACCGTTGGAGTGTTTCTTCAAGCACCGGTGTTTCCGCAGCGAGGTGCATGCGTTGCTCAAGACCGATGCGAAGGGCCGCGCCGCGCTGGGCGCCCTCGCCGGCATCGAGAGGTTCAGGATCAAGGCGGCAGAGGGGAGGGAGCTGACCTGGTCCCCTTTGCGCGGGGCATGCGCGTATCCCGAGGCGCTGCACGGGAAGACCGGTGAAACGCTACGCCTGCCGCTCGTTGGGGATGCGGTTGACCCGTTGTCCGGGGTCTCCCTGCTTGAGGTGCGCCACGGCCAGTTCGTGAGGGACTGGCATGAGGCGCTGGCGGCAAAGGACGGCTTTCTGGAAGTGGTGGGACTTCCTGCGGGTGACTATTCGCTCGCGCTCAAGGCCGAGGGTCGCGAGCTCGCGGTGCGGGTGACGCAGGGCGACGTGCGTGACGGGCTCGTCGTGTCGCCGCGGCGGGCGCTGGAGCGTCCGCGCCTTGCGCCGTTGAACGTGCTGTCGATCACGTCCGGCAAGGAAAATGTGGAGATCCGCTTGGCGAACGTGTCGCCTTTTACCCGCGTGCATGTGTATGCGGCGCGCTATCTGCCTGCCTACGACCTGTTCGGCCAGATGGGTTATTCCGGAACGCCGGAGCTGTTGGCGCAGCAGTGGCAGCCTGCACGCACGTTCTACGAATCCGGGCGTGACATCGGCGATGAATACCGTTATATCCTCGACCGCCAGCAGGCGGCCAAATATCCGGGCAACATGCTGGAGCGTCCGGGTCTGCTGCTCAACCCGTGGGCTGTGCGCCCGGCGGAGGCTGAACCCGAGCGGCTGGCGGAAGGGAATGCGTATGCGGGCCGGCGTGCGGGTATGGCTCAGGCCGACGGGGTTAGGGAAGCCGCCGAACGGCAAAAGGACGTCGGCAGCGAGGGCTACATCGGGCTCGACTTTCTGGATCAGCCCTCCGTGAGCCTGCTGAACGTGGTGCCGGATCAAGAGGGTAAGGTGGTGATTCCGCGTGCGGCGCTGAAGGGGCTGCCGGTTCTGCGCGTGTTGGCGGTTGATCCGACGGCTGCGGTGCTGAGATGCGCGGCGTTGGAGGATACGCCGGTCGGGACGCGCGAACTGCGGTTGGCGGACGGGCTTGACCCCAAGAAGGGCTATGCGGAGCAAAAGCGGATTACGCCTGTGGCGGCGGGTGTTGCGGTCACGGTCGGCGATGTGACCACCGCCCGCTTCGAAACGTACGACACCGTGGCCAAAGCCTACCGCCTGCTGGCCACGCTCAGCGCGGACGCGACGTTGGGCGAGTTTTCCTTTGTGGCGGACTGGCCCGGGCTGGACGCAAAGGAACAGCGGCGGCTTTATGCGAAATACGCCTGCCACGAGCTGAGCTTTTTCCTGTACCATAAAGACCCCGCATTTTTCGCGAAGGTGATCGCGCCCTACCTGAGGAACAAAAAGGACAAAACCTTTATGGATCGCTGGCTGGTTGGCGACGACCTCTCCGGGTATCTGGAGCCTTGGCGCTTCGGGCGGCTGAATGCGGTCGAGCGCGTGTTGCTCGGTAAGCGCCTGAGCGGCCAAGAAGCCTCCATTGTGCGCGATACGCGTGAACGCGTCGCCTTGATCCCGCCGGACATGGAGGCCTTTAACCGCCGCTTCGACACGGCGGTGCAGACCGGGGCGCTGGAGGCGGACGCGGGTGGGGCGGCAGAGGGGGACGAAACATACCGGAAGCTGCTTGGTGTTCAAAAGGCAGCAAGGTTGATGGCTGCGCAATCGGGGGCGAAATCACAAGACCTGCTCACCCTTTCGGAACAGGTTGCGGAACCAGCCCCGAGTGCGGCACCGGCTGCGGAAAAATCGATGTTAGCAAGGGCTCTCGGATTGGACAAAGACAAGGCTGATCAACCGGTCGATGAGAAGAAAGCGCGGGCTATGAGCATGCCGGGGCAGCGGGCTGTGCGCGGTAACGCCATGGATAAAAAGGCAGAGGCGGCTGAAGCTAAGCCTGCTGTCGGTGCGGTTTTTTTTGATGCCCGCAGCAAGGATCGTGAGACATCGCGCCGTTTCTTCCAGAAGCTCGAACAGACGCAGGAGTGGGCTGAGAACAACTATTGGCACACGCCTGTTGAGCGGCAGGTCGCCGACTTCGTGAAGGTCAATGCCTTCTGGTCGGACTATGCCGCGCATGATGGGAAGACGCCCTT
>JALHET010000006.1 GCA_022839525.1 Lentisphaerota bacterium | reverse complement strand
ATCGTTCGAGAAGTTCTTGATCGCCGCGCGGAAAACCATACGGCCAATGCGGCCGAACCCATTGATGCCAACCTTGATCGCCATTTCTTTAACTCCTTCGCTTGTTGAGGACATCCGAAAACCTAACGCCCCCTTGAATGAATGGCCAAAAATGTTATCGACTCTACTGACCCGCGTCAATTGCGAAAGCGCACTGATTCGATGTTTTTCCATCGATTGCGCGGGTGCGGAGCCTCATCTCGCATCATCAACGGGGTTCCCGTCGGAATCGAGAACCGTCACGTCACCCCAGCCAAGCTGCCGCAGCTTTCCCCCAATTTTCGTGCGGTCACCAACCACGAGCCAGACTAGGCTGTCGGGCCGGACGACACGCGCGGCGGCCTGAGCCACAGCCGGTTGCGCGAGCGCCCGCATCGCGTCCGCATAGGTGTGAAAATAATTGTCCGGCAACCCGAAACGGACGGTCTGCTCAAGGCTCCCGGCCACCGCGCCCAGCGTTTCCCAACGCCCGGCCAACTGGAGGGTCAGTTGCGTCACCGTTTTCTTCACTTCGCGTTCCGTAGGCAGCGCCCCGCCGGCCAGCCCGCGGAATTCGCGGTCCAACTCGCGCATCGCGTCGGCCGCCTTGTCGGTCTGCACCGGCGCCACACAGAAGAAAGCGCGGGGCCCCCGCGCATCCGCAAGCGTCGTCCGCGCACCGTAGCTCCAATGCTTCCCCTCCCGCAGATTCATGTTCACGCGGCTGGTGAAGGTGCCCCCAAGAATGGTGTTCGCAACCTCGACCGCATATTCGTCCGCCGCCGTTTTGGGCGGCGCCACACTCCCGGCGAAAATAACCGCTTGCGGCGCAGACGGCCGATCAATGAGATAAACCGAGGGCCTCAACGGAAGAGCCACACGGTCAACACGCTTGTCCGGCACAGGCCCCGGACGCCAGCCGGAAAAGAGACGCTCAATCTTCGGGGTGAGTTCCGCCAAAGAGGCGTCGCCGGCAACAACCAGCGTGGCGTTATTGGGCTTGACCCACATGCCGTAAAAACGCGCCAGATCGTCGCGCGTCAGACGGGAGACGCTAGCCTCGTCCCCGCTCCCGCTGAACGGGTTGCCATAGGCGTGCCCTTTGCCATAGAGCAAACCCGGCAAGATCCGCATGGCCACACCGTTCGGCTCCGATTTCTCGCGCCGGATGGCGGCCAGCCGCTGTTTCCGCAACCGCAGGAAGTCGGCCTCAGGAAAAACCGGATCGAGGATCACGTCCGCATAGATGTCCAGCGCCTGATCCAGATGGCGCGTAAGCGTGTTCAGCGAAACAACGGTCGCGTCCATGTTGCAGCCCGCGCCGAGCTGTGCGCCGAGCGACTCCAGCTCCCTGCCGATCTCCAGCGCCGTCCGCCGCCGTGTCCCCTCGTCGAGCATCTCCGCAACCAGACTGGCCGTTCCCGGCAACGCCGACGCGTCCGCCGCAAACCCGGCGTCGATGATCAGGGAGAACTGCACCAACGGTGTCCCGCGGCGCTCCGCGAACACCACCTTGAGGCCGTTGCCGAGCACGGCCCGCTGAATCTCAGGAAAGCGCGCTTCCGTTTTCAGTTCCGGCACCGGCAGCACACTGCGATCCACACCGGACGTCGTTACGCTGTAGGCGGGGAAAGGTTCGAGTTCCAGCACGAACTGGCCGTCAGACAGCCATTCTCGCGCCGTTTCGGCGATCACCTGCGGGGTGACCCTGCGGGTTTCCTCCAGCACCGTCTTATAGTAATCGGGGTTTCCCGTGAGAACAAAACCCCTGGCCAGAACGTCCGACTTGCCGCCAAACCCGCCGATGCGCTCACAACCCCGCACAAAATTGGCCTCGAACTGTGCCTTAACGCGCTGAAGCTCCTCGCCTGTGGGGCCTTTCTTTAGAAACCGGGCGAGTTCTTCGTCGATGGCCCGCCCGATCCGGTCGAGCGTGATGCCCGGTTTGGCCGTGGCCACGATCATGAACTGCCCGGCGATTTCCCGGAGGTCGGCGCCAGCGGAGACGTCGGTGGCGAGCTGTTCGTCATAGACCAGGCGCTTGTACAGACGCGACGATTTCCCAGAGGAGAGCAGCCCGCCGGCAAGGGAGAGCCGGTTGCCCGCCGGCGTGCCATACGGAGGTATGTTCCAGACTTTGAAAAGACGGCTCTGCGGCACGCGGTCCTGCGCCCGCATGCGCCGGGTTCCGGTGCGTTTCGCTACGTAAGCGGTATGGCGGGAAATGGGGGAGCCGGACGGGATGTCGCCGAACGCGCGCTTCACGCTCTCGAAGACCTTCGAGGCCTCCACATCGCCCGCCACGGCCAGCACGGCGTTGGCCGCACCGTAATACCGCGTGAACCAACTCCGGGCATCGTCGAGCGTTGCCGCCGCGAGATCTTTCTCAGAGCCGATCACCTCCCACGAATACGGGTGGCCTTCCGGCCAGGTGTTCTCGGTGATCAGCCGGTAAGCGATCCGGTACGGCTGATTGTCGTGCTGGTGCTTTTCGTTCATCACCACGCCGCGCTGCTCGTCGAGCCGCTCTTGGGTAAGCGCGCCCAGCAGGTGTCCCATTCGGTCCGATTCCATCCAAAGCGCGAAATCCAGCGCGTCGCGCGGAACCTCTTGGAAATAATTGGTCCGGTCCTCGTCCGTGGTTCCGTTTATACCCGTCGCGCCCACCCGCTCGAGCGCTTTGAAATAGTCGTCGTTGAAGTGCTCGCTGCCGTTGAACATAAGGTGTTCAAAGAGGTGCGCGAAACCCGTCCGCCCGGTCTCCTCATTCTTGGAACCGACGTGATACCAGATGTTCACCGCCGCAATCGGCGCCTTGTGGTCTTCGTGGACAAGCAGGGTCAGCCCGTTGTCCAGCACATACTTCTGATAGGGTATCTCCAGTCCGCCGGTCTCCGCGCCGCACACCCCCGCCAAAAAGGAGATCCATAAAGACCGCATGACCCGCCGACAAAAGCCCATCGCCGCCCCTCCTGTGCCCGTGCATGGGAAAAACGCATCCGTCTAAGCGTTCCCCTCTTCCACCGCCACGACCTTCCCTTCGAACACCCGCATCGCCTGCTTGAGCGCGGGATCATCGTAAAGTTCGGCCCTCATGGCCGGCCGCGCGGGAGCGGCGGCAGGGGCAGCGGCCGGTTCCGCCGCAACAGCGGGCGGTTCGGCCGTACGCAACGCGTTCAACCTTTTGAGGATTTCCTCCAGCGACACCGCCCGCGCAAGACGCGCGCACCGGATCAGCGACATCTCGATCAGCGTGCGCACGGAAAGCGCGTACCGCAATCGCCCTTCCGTCTCGCCCAACTGATCGGCAATCTGCAGCACGCGCGCCGAGTCCGCCAACGCGGCCTGCGAAGCCAACACGCGGATTTGTTCCGGCGTGGCGTCGAGATTGGCCATCCCCTCGCCGACATACTGGTAGATCAGCAGATTCCGGAAGTGCTCCATCAGTTCCACCACCAGCCTGCGCATGTCCTTTCCCGCACTGTCGAACATGTCGACCAGCCGCAGGATCTCGCCCATGTCGCCCGTGAGCACGGCCGCGGCCAAGGTCTCCAGCGACCGGCGCGAAACCAGGCCGAACACGGCCAGCACATCGTCCTCGGTGAGCGAGCCACCCTTGAACGAGATGAGCTGGTCGAGCGCCGAGATCGCGTCGCGCAAACCGCCTTCCGCCCCGCGCGCGATGGCCAGCAGCGCGTCGTCCTCAACCGTGATACGTTCTGCCCCGCAGATGAAACGCAGCCGCTCGACAATGAGCGGGGTCTGGATGCGGCGCAAGTCAAAGCGTTGGCACCGCGAGATGATGGTCGGCAACACCTTGTCGCCTTCCGTCGTGGCAAAGATGAACTTCACATGCGGCGGCGGCTCCTCCAACGTCTTCAGCAAGGCGTTGAACGCCGCCGTGGAGAGCATGTGGACTTCGTCGATGATGATGATTTTATACGTGCCATGCGCGGGCGCGAACTGCATCTGGTCGCGCAGGTCGCGCACCTGATCCACGCCGTTGTTCGACGCGCCGTCGATCTCCTGCACGTCCAGCGAGTTGCCCGCGGCGATTTCACGGCACATGGTGCATTCGCAGCATGGCGTTGCCGTCGGCCCCTTCTCGCAGTCTAACGCCTTGGCAAAGATGCGTGCCAGCGAAGTCTTGCCGATGCCGCGCGGCCCCACAAACAGATAGGCGTGAGCGACGCGCCCGCTTTCGATCGCGTTTTTCAGCGTGCGCGTGACATGTTCCTGCCCGACCACATCCCCAAACTGTTGCGGGCGCCATTTGCGTGCTAAGACTTCATAGGCCATAACGGGAAAGCAGTTTACCTTTTGCCCGGACGGAAGCAATGAAAATCATGGAAAGATTTTCCCTGTGCAAGACTTGTCAGCAGTAGACCGGCGTGTTATAGTATAAATTAATTTATTTTTATTCCTTCAGGACGGAGTTCTATGCCGAGTGATGATGCCATTGAGGTTGTTGGGATCGTGATTAAAGTTCTTCCCGCCACCATGTATAAGGTGAGGCTGGAAAACGGCCACGAAGTGTTGGCTCACATCTCCGGCAAGATGCGCAAGTTCTTCATCAAGATCGCGGCGGGCGACAAGGTGACGCTGGAGATTTCGCCTTACGACCTGAGCAAAGGGCGCATCATCTACCGCCACAAGGTCTGAGCCGGTCAAAACGGGGTCTTGGCTTAGGCCAGCAAAACCCGCGTACGCTCGATCTGCTCATCATCCCCCAGCACCAACACGACATCCCCCGCTTCCAGCGTCTCGGTTGCCTTGGGGTTCACAATGGTCGTGCCCTGCCGTTCGATGCCGATCACACTCACGCCAGCCCGCGCCCGCACATCGATGTCCCGGAGCGACCGCCCGCAGACCTCCGACATCAATCCCACCTTGATTTTTTCGGTGTGGATATCCAACAGATCCGCCACCGATTCGGTGGGATCGGTCTCGATTTCTTTCGTCAATACGCCCCTCAGCGTCTCGAGCGATTCCACGCCCATGCGCCTGAAACGCTTCCACCCGAACACCCCGACCAGCAGCAGCGTCACCCCCACCAACACCCGTGCCCACCCCTGCTCCGGCATGATGGTGCCGCTCAGCATCGCGCTTTCAAAAAACAGCACAACAACACTGGAAACCGAAAACAACAGGCGGGCAATTCGCCGGAAAGACAACGCCCACAAGGTCTCCGCAACTTTTGCGGGGATCAGGGCATCCGCCACGGCCCCACCCAACGCGCGGGCCCGGAAGAAGATGAAGATCGCGTTCGGCACCGTCAGCAGACCGGCCGCGCTCCACAGCAACATTTTCTTGTTCTCCTCGATCAGCGGCGAGAACCGGGTGTAATCGACCCGCGCCAACATGCCCGCCGCGATGAAGACCACAGCAACCAAGGCCAGGTGCAGCAACACGAGTGTCAGGTTAAACCGGATGGCCTTCATCGTGGCGCTGGGTGCCGAGCTGTGCTGGAACCGGTCCACCCAGTTTGAATAGGTCTCCAACCACTCTCTCCACCTCGGCGGCAACTTGCGCACCGCCCAATCCGAAAGCGGATCCGATGCCCGCAACAGGAAGGGATTCAGCACCGTCGTCAGCACCGACACGCCGACCGCAATCTGGTACACGGAGCTGTCCACCGCTTTCATGGTGAGGCCAATCAGCGCCACCAGATAGGCGAACTCGCCGATCTGCGCCAGCCCGATACCGGTCTGGATCGCGTTCTTGAGATCCTGCCCCGTCAACAATGCCCCCAATGTGCAGTTGAAGCTCTTGCCGCAAATCACCACCAGCGTGACCCCCAAAATGGCCGGCGCGTTCGCCAGCATTTGCGCCGGATCGACCAGCAACCCGATCGTCACAAAGAAAATCGCGCTGAACATCGTCCTTAAGGGCATGCACTGCTGGTAAATCCGCTTCAACGGCTCCGACTCTGCCCCCATCACCCCCACAAGAAACGCGCCCATCGCCAAACTGAAATTCAGTTTGGCGGCAATGAAGGAGACCAGAAAACAGAAGCCGAGCATGGTCAGCAGCAGCGACTCGTCATCCTTCAACCGTGCCACGCGGTTCAGCACGCGCGGCACCAACAAAAGCCCGAACACCGTCACCCCGGTCAGAAACAGCAGGAGCCCGCCCATGCTGTACGCCACCGCGCCCACACGCATCGTCCCAGACCTCACGAGTCCCGTGAGCAGCGCGATCACACCCACACACAGGATATCCTCGGTGATGGTGATCCCGAAAATGTACTTGGTGAAACGCCGCGTCCCCCACCCCATATCGTTGATGGTTTTTGCCAGCAACGTGGTGGCCGAGTCGCTGATGGCCGCCCCGAGAAACAGGCTCTGCACCGACCCCCACCCGAAAATCTTTGTGCCCACAAAATGGCCGGCCCAGATCATCACCGCCATGTCCAACAGGGCTGTCGGAAAAATGACATGCCCGATTTTTTTCAACTTCCGCAGACTGAATTCCAGCCCCAGCGTGAACATCAGGAAAACGACGCCGATCTGCCCGAACACGTCGATACTGCTCTGGTTGATGACGAGCGATCCGCCCAAGGTGTGCTTGCCGATGACCACCCCGGCGAGGATATACCCGATGACCTTAGGCCACCCAAAACGCATGAACACGGCCGAAACAATCCCGACCGCCACCAAAATGACAGCCAAATCCTGAAAAAATGAAGTCGTATCCATCAAACCGCCCTCGCCATCAAATCATAACCTCTTCCGCCCGTGATTTCCACACGCACGAAATCGCCAACCTTGGCCTGTCGCGGCACATGGGACACATGGGTTTCACCGTCCACGTCCGGCGCCTGCCGCGGCAGGCGCCCAATCCATCCGGTTTTTGTGCGCCGGAGCAACAAGACCGTGTCTTCCCTCCCTGTCAGATCCCGCACCCGTCTCCGGATGATGCGCCGCTGCAGTCCCATGAGCCGCTCGCACCGCTCTTCCGCCACCTTGCGGGAGGGCGTTCCGCCCATCGCGGCCGCAGGCGTACCCTCCTCGGGTGAGAATGCGAACACGCCCAAATGGTCGAAGGCCGACCGCTCCACATACTCCATCAGGTGCTCGAAGTGCGTCTCCGTCTCCCCCGGGAACCCGACCAGGCAGGTCGTGCGCAACACCAGTCCCGGCACCGCCTGACGCAGTCGAGCCGCCAGATCTTGCGTCGCCGCCACTGCCTTACCGCGGCGCATCGCGCGCAGGATATCCGGATGACTGTGCTGAACCGGCAAATCCAAATACCAGCAGACATGGCGTGACATGTTCATCACATGCAGCAGTTCCTCCGTCACACCGGCGGGATAACCGTAGAGCAGACGAATCCTGAACGCCCCCCGGATCCGATCCAGTCGGCGGATCAGCGGCACAATTGCCGACTTCCCTCCACGATCCGTTCCATACCGCAATGTGTCTTGGGAGATCAGGTTGATTTCCCGCACACCCGCCCGCACCATCGCCTGGGCCTCATGCACCAACTCGTCCTCGGAGCGCGAACGGTACGCCCCCCGGATGTTGGGAATCGCGCAATACGCGCACCGGTGATCGCACCCTTCCGCGATTTTGAGATACGCGAAGGGGCCACCCGTGAAGAGCAGCGTCGGATAAGGCGGTTTGTAGCATTTGACCGGCATGCCGCGCGCCGCAATCACCCCGCAGCGTTTACCCGTGGCTACGCTCCCGACCACCTCGCCGATCCGCTCCAACTCATCAATGCCGAGAAACGCGTCCACCCCGGGAAACGCGGCTTTCAATCGCGACCGGTAACGCTGCACCATGCACCCCGCCACGACCACCGCCCGGCAACCGCCCCTCTCCTTGTATGCGCAGGCCCGCAAAATCGCCTCCGCCGCCTCTTCCCGCGCAGCCCCGATGAACGCGCAGGTGTTCACCAGAATCACGTCGGCCTCTTCGGGCGACGGCGCGAGCGTGATCCGGGCGCGCTTCAAATAGCCCGCCATCACCTGCGAATCCACGAGATTCTTCGAACACCCAAGAGTGATAAAACCGACCGAAGCCGACATGCCTCCCCACCCCTTTCACCGTTCACGCCGGAATCATTTGGCCTTCACGCAGACGGCACCGCCGGATCACGATACCCAACTCCTTTTCGTAACGCCGGGCCAGATGCGTTTCGGTTCCCGTGAACAGCGTGACCGCCATGCCCGACGCCCCAGCCCGGCCAGTGCGCCCCACCCGGTGCAGGTATGCCTTGCTGAGCGTGGGCGCATCGAGGTTAAAAATGTGCGTGACCCCGGGAATGTCGAGCCCCCGCGCCGCGATATCCGAGGCCAGCAAAACCTTCGCGCGGCCGCTGCGGAAATCGTCCATCGCCTGTTTGCGGTCCCGCTTGTCGAACGCGCCGTGCAATTGCGCCACGGCCACATGGTGGTAGGCCAGCTTGGACGCCACAATCTCAGCCGTTTCGGTCCGGTGAGCAAAAACGATGCAGCGCCCGGGTTTCAACGCATGCAGCAGGCTGCGCAACAGATCCGGCTTGTCGCGTCTCTCGCAGACGAGGCCGAAGTGCCTGATGTCCGGATTCATCGGCGCGGACGCGGTTTGCAGCATAACCAGCGCGGGCGCGAGAGACGCGATGACACCCATACTCTCCGGATGCTGCGTGGCGGATACGAACACCAACTGGCGTTCCCGCGGCAGGACATGGAGCAGATCCCGGATCGCAGGCAGGCTCTCCTCGACCAGCAACCGGTCCGCCTCGTCGATCACCAGACTCTTCACCTGATGCGCCTTGAGCTTGCCGAGCTGAACCAGCTCACGGATACGTCCGGGCGAGCCGACAATGATGTGCGGCTTTTTCTTGAGCTTTTCGATCTGGCGGGGCATGAGAAGCTGAGCCGCGAACTCGCGTTTGGGGACAGCCGGAAGTCCCAAGACATACTCGCCCGCGGGCACATCTTTCGACAGGCCGCTTTTCGGCCCGACCTGCGCGCGGTCGCCGATGGTGAGGTGGCCGGAAAGACCCGCCTGAGCCCAAATCAGGCACCCCGAACCGATCCGCGTGCTGCCCGCCACGCCGGCCTGGGCAATAATGCCGCTGTTGTCGCCGACCTGCACGTTGTGGCCGATCTGCACCAGGTTGTCGATCTTGGTGCTGTTCCCGATGCGCGTGCGCCCAAAGCGCGCGCGGTCGATGGTCGCGTTGCACCCGACCTCCACGTCGTCGCCCAGCTCGACAATGCCGAGCTGAGGGATCTTTTCAATCAAGACCGAACCGTCCGCACGGACCTTCGGGGTGTAGCCGTACCCGTCCCCGCCGATCCGCACGCCGGAGTGCAGAACGACGCGCTGCCCGAGGACACACCCCTCGCGGACCGTCACCTGCGGATAGAGATGGCAACCCTTGCCCAGCGTCACGCGCTGCCCGATGAACACCTGCGCCTCGATCACGCAGCGGTCGCCGATGACCGTCCCGTCCTCGATCACGGTGTAGGGGCCAACATGCACGCCCTCGCCCAGCCGCACACCCTGTCCGATGATGGCCGTCGGGTGGACGCCCGGCGCACGCTCCACCGGCTGCGGCGCGAACCACACCGCAGCCCGCGTAAAGGCCGCGTCCGGATCCGCCACGCGGATGACGGCAGGCGCGGGGCACGCACCCTGCCACGCGGAGGGGACGAGCACCGCGCTCGCCTGTGTCACGGCGAGCTGAGCCGCATACTGTGTGTCCTTGAAAAACGCGGCGTCCCCGGCACGTGCCTCCGACAAGCCCGCCAGCGCGCTCAGCTCAACCGAACCGTCTCCCGTCAGCACGCCGCCGAGGCGTGACGCCAGCTCTGTCGCCGTCATCGCCATCACTTTTTCTCAACGGCACTCTTGCCGGCGGCCTTCTCTTTCTCGGCCTTCTCCTTGGCCTCCTTGCGGACCTTAGGGTCAACACCCATGCGCCGCAGCACCTCATCGGTCACTTCCAGCTTGGGATCGAAATAGGCCATCGTGGTCCCGTCAAGGACAATCGAATACTTCCCTTCCTGCGCGAATTTAGAAAGCACATCGCGGATATCGCCCGTGACTTGGCGCAGGAGGCGCGCGTCGAGGTCGCCGAGTTCGCGCTGGAGCTTCTGCATCTCCTGGCGCAGGTCGCGGTCGGCCTCGGCCAGCACATCGCGGTGCTTCATGGCCTTGTCCTCGGCCTCGGCGCGGGCCTTCTCGTTGAGCGCCGGATTGCGGGCCTCTTTGACTGCCTGCTCGTACTCGTTGCGGAGCTGTTCAAACCGGTCGCGCTGCTTGTCGAGCTTGGACTGGAATTCCTTTTCCGTGTCCTGCATCAGCTTACGGTCGCGCTCCCGGCTCGGGTGAAACCGCACCAGATCCACCATGTTGACCACCGCAGTCTTTTCCTGCGCCACCACCATCGTTGCGGCAAGAACCGCCGCCAGCATCACACCCGTCTTTTTCATACCGTTCCTTTTCTGGGCGGGCACAAAAGCCCGCCCCTACATCATTCAAACCCGATCGCGAAAGAGAAGAACTCGTCGTCGGTATAATCGTCGTCCTCCACTACCGGTTTCGCGAAGTCAAACCGGATCGGGAAGCCCGGAATATCGATGCGGAGGCCGACACCCACCGACACGCAGACATCGGACAGCTCGGGATCGAACACGTCCTCACCGAGCGAGCCGACGTCCATGAAGGTGGCGAAACGCACCGCTTTGAACACGGGAATCGTATACTCGGCCGTGACCATCGCAAGGGTCTGCCCGCCGATCGGCGCATGTTTCTTGCTGCCTTCGCCGCGGTAGACCTTGGGCCCGATGTCGCGGTACTCAACGCCGCGTATGGTGCGCGGCCCGCCCAGGAAGAGCTTCTCGTAAATGGGCACTTCGCCGCTGTAGGCGTCGACCGTTTCGAACCGGCCGCGCAGGCTCAGCACATGCTTGTACCACGGCATGCGGTACCAGTGGCGGTAGCTCGCGCCCATTTTGTAGATCTCGTTCTCGCCGATCGCGCCTTCGGAAAGTTCGCCGAACACCGTGGTCTGGTACCCCTTGGTCGGGACGAACGCCTGGTCGCGGGTGTCATGCGCCCAGTAGAGGCGGATCACGCTGTTGAGCGCGTCGCCGTACTCATCCTCCTGCCACTTGAAGTAGTCGTTCTCCTCCCCGTTCCACGTTTCCGGCGTAGAGGAGAGTTCGCCCTTCGGGTCCAGGAACCACTCGCCGCGCTCCACATCGTCCATCTCCACCATTTCAAGGGTATAGCGCGCGCCCACGCGCCCGACCTTGACGGGATAGGAGAGGCCGACCGAACCGCCCGTGCGGATCTCGTCGTACTGGTCATGCCACCGCATGCGGCGGTAAACCTCCACGGTCAACGCCAGCGGACGGTCGAGGAACCACGGCTCGGTCCAGGAGGCTTCCGCCGTCTGCCGGCGCGAGCCAGCCTCGATACCCAACCGGGCCTTTTGCCCGCCGCCCTTGAAATTCGGCCAGTTGAGGATGTCGAAATTGCTTTCGGTGACCTCTACAAAGCCGACCAGATTGTCAACGCTGGAGAAGCCCGCCCCCACCATGAAGTTGCCGGTGCGCTGCTCCTCCACCTCGTAAACCAAATCGCGCGTGCCCGGCTGGTTAGCCTGCTCGGTATAGTGGCGCACGTTGGCGAAATAACCGAGGTTCTTCAGGCGGTTCTCGCTGCGCTCGATGCGCGGCTCGTTCATGATTTCGCCGGGACTGACCAGCACCTCGCGGCGGATGACCTTGTCCTTCGTCTTATTGTTGCCCCGGATGACGATGTTGCGGATGTAGACCAGCTCGCCCTCGCGCACCTCGAAGGTGATCGCCATGCGGCCCGGCTTGCCCGGAACCGTCTCCTTGACCGGGCGCACCACCGTGTCCACATACCCGCGCGACCCATAATAGTCCCGGATATCCTTGGCCGCATCGTCGATGAGCTGCTTGCCCGCCACGGCATCGACCTTCAGGCGCGAAGCGGCCAGCACTTCCCGTTCAGGGAACAGTTTGACACCGCGGATCGCGCTGGATTCCACGCTGTAGACATCCCCTTCGGTGACCGCGAAGACCACGTCCACTTTCTCCTTGCCCACCTTCTCCATCACCGGCGCGGCGACTTTGGCGTCGAGGTAGCCGCGGTTCTGGTAGACCTCCTCGGCCTGCTGGCGGGCGTCTTCCAGATCCTGCTGCGAAACGGGCGTGTCGGTGAACCAGCCGCGCGGGTCATACCACGGCCGCTGGCCGAACGAGGAGCGCAAGTCCTCTTCCTTGATTGAGGGGTTTCCGGTAAAACGGTATTTGCGGATTTTGGCGCGCTCGCCCTCTTCGATCGTAAAGGTGACATGAGCCGCGCCCGCACTGCCCTCGATCGGCTGGATCTCCGCACCGATCTTGACGTTCGGGAAATATTTCTTCACATACTCGTCCCGGATTTTCCCCGCCTTGGTCGAAAGGATCGGCTCGTCAATGTAATCGCCGCTCTTGAGTTCCGAGAGCTTCCGGATCTTGCTCTCACTCAAGTAGTCGGCCCCTTTAATGGCCAAGGGTTCCTGAAACCGGTAGCGGCGCCTGACCACATAGACCACGCGGATGCCGGTGTCCATTTTCTCCAGTTCCACGCCCGCGTACCCGTAGCGCCCTGTGTCCAGCAGCGCGCGCACATCCTTCGAGAGCGCTTCCTGAGAGACTTCCGACCCCGCCGTCACACTACAGAACGACAACACATCCGAGGCATCGGTACCGAACTGGTCGAGCACACGGACTTTCACTTCCTTCACGGTGTTGTCCGCCCCCAACACCCACCCGGCCGTAAAAACCGCCACCGCCACCAACGCCCGCATCATCTTGACCATGTTTCACTCCTCGGCCTTTCCAATGGGCAACCACATATGCTCTGCCCCGATGACACACCGCTGAGGTCATGGCAGAGTCACAAAAAACGCCCCTTGCATTAAGGTTGTAAAATTAAACCTGATCCTGTGCTGAAACACAAGCCTGTTGTGGAAATGATTATGGAAATCCTGCCGACCAGAGGCCCGTGCCGCACAGGCCATTGGCCGGCAGGACTGAAAAGAGCGGTTGAAGATTAACCTCAAGACCCGTCCGCGCATGAGGCGGCGGTATTCAGTCGCCTTCACCGCGTTGTTCGCCAATCATTCATCGTGTGTC
Organism: Lentisphaerota bacterium; assembly: GCA_022839525.1. Next base: position 9,251 of record JALHET010000006.1, on the reverse strand, counting down.
CAGGGTCGGATGACCTTGACGGTCTTGGCGTCAGCCAATACCTGATACACAAGCCGATGGTGAATATTGATGCGCCTTGAATACGCGCCGGAGAGATCGCCAGCGGGTTTCTCATAGGGAGTGCGGGCTCAATAATAACCGTATGGGGTCGGCCGAAACGAAAAGCCCCAGTAAAACCAGGGTTTACTGGGGTTGAAAATGGGGCGAAAAACGGGACTCGAACCCGCGACCCGCAGATCCACAATCTGCTGCTCTAACCAACTGAGCTATTTTCGCCATTTGGATGTGGAGAAAGGCAGAGTACCAAAAGGAACCGGGAATGCAAGCGCGAGTTTAACGCCCCCGCTTTTTCATTCCTTTCCGCCTGCCCCGAATGCCCCTGCCCTCGTTCGCTCTCTTGCCCTGCTCCTCCTTCCCGCGCGCCAAACCAGGCTGAGCCGCGCACGCGGCAAGTGTCGACAGCATCAGGCCGAACGTGAAACCCAAACAACGTGCCATATCGGAAAAGTCCTCCGCAGAAGAAACACTTTTGATTCAAAGGGAAACCACAACATGCCTGTCCCCATCAGTCCTTTTTCATTTGTTTGGGTAGTTGTCATGGGAGGAAGTCAGGGTGTGTGGCGCGCAACCATTCGAGCAAAGTTTGAGTGTAGCGTTATAGGCGATACCGAATCGCCAATCGTCGGAGATGCCGCTCGTCGCCGCGTCTTCCAGATCGCGGCGGACGATCCCCAGCAGGTTTTCAATCTCCTGCCGGATCGTCTTGTGCGGCTTCAACCACCCGTTAGCAACCCATTGTTTCAAGCTCATGATCCGTCCCCACCACGAAAATCTTGGGGCCAGCCAGAATCGCAGTCACCAGATGCTCCTTTTCCCGCGCACGCTTGGCGAATGCCGACGGCGTCATCACGTGCGGGTTGATCTCCCGCCCCAACCGCTGCCCCAGACCGGATAGCGCGGTCGCAAGACGCCGAAGCCCGATATCGCCAATGACCATCAAGTCAATATCGCTCTCCGCACCGGCCGCGCCAGCGGCCACCGACCCAAACACAAAGGCACACTGAACACGTTCCCGAACCAGCGCCGCGCGCATGACATCGGTCAGGCCGACGGTTTTCAGAACCAGTTGACGCAAGTCCGGGCAGAGCGGATGCTTGTCGTTGGCCTCAAAATAGACCCGATTCCCGTCACGCCGCCGTGTCACCAGACCCAGACGCGCCAGTTTTTCCAAGTCCTGCCGCACGGTCCCTACGGACAGTCCCACGCGCCTTTGGATTTCCCGGAGATGCAGCGCCTCGGCCCGCATGCCGAACAGCGCACCCAAAATACCGGCACGCACCCGTGAGCAAACCAACTGTTCCAGCACGTTCATTTCGTTAGCTTATACCATACAACTGTACGCCATGGCCATACAATTAATGTGTCACTCACGCACAAGGCTACTCCCGACGAAAAGGTTTGTATCGACAATCCCGGCGGCGACGGGTACAGTATGGTTCCGAAAGAAGAAACGCCGCGCGGCCCTTTCCGCCATGCGGCATGCAGGGGGGGATGATAATGAAACGATTGCTGGCTCTCGGTCTCTTTCTCGCTTTGACCAACCGGTGTGCCGCGCAGGAAATACCCGCGCCGCCCAAACCCGACGCCGTTTTCCCCGAATGGCAGGCCGTGACTGACACCCCCACCGCGCAGAAACTGTTCGCGCCCATGGACGGTTCCCGGAAAGTGGAACGCAGGCCTGACGGGGCTGTGCTGCTGCCCGTCAACTTCAAAGGGACAACCCACGCGCGGGTGAGCTGGGATCTGCGCATCAAAACGGATCTGCGGCTCACGCGCGGTGTGCAGTTCGACTTCTATTGCAGCGACCTCACGCCGTTCTCCTCATTCAGCCTTTATTTCCGCAGCGGCGGCGGGTGGTACCATGCCTCGTTCAGCCCGGAGAAAACCGGCGTCTGGGAGCATATTGTCATCGATAAGGCGGATGCGCCGGGAGAAAGCACGGTCGCCGGTTGGGGCGCAGTCGACATGTTGCGCCTTTCCGGCTGGCGCTGCCTGAGCACGGACACCGTCTGCGCCATCGCCAATCTCGGCCCGGTGGACGTCGCCCCCGAAGTGCTGGTGATCCGTGCCGATTCGAGTGCGAAAAAACAGAAACCCAACGAGGGCTTCGCCCTCTACGCGGGAACGGTCTCATCCACCCTGGATGCGCTGGGCATCCCTTCGGCACAGGCGGCCGACACCGACCTCACCCCGGATTTGCTCTCCAAAGTGAGTCTCGTGGTGCTGCCCTACAACCCCAAAGTGCCGGCTGGAATGGCGGGGCTCTTGCGGGGTTTTGTCGGGCGGGGCGGCAAACTGCTCGTATGTTATTCTTTGCCGTCCGAACTGGAAGAACTGATCGGGCTGAAAGTCGTCGGCGGCAGTGTGGCCGAGGACGGCGCCTTCGCGGGGTTCGCGCGCACGGCGCAGGGCTTGGCGACCCAGCCGGCGTTCGCGCCGCAGGCCTCGTGGCGCACCACGGATACCCGGCCGGCAAAAGGCACACAGAGCCGCGTGATCGCAGTCTGGCGCGACGCCAAATCCCAAGACACCGCCCGACCGGCGGTCACGCTCACCGCTTCAGGCGCGTTCATGGGGCACGTCTGGCTCGGTGGAAAAGACAGCGCATCCCTCGCGCTGATGCGCGCCATCGTCGGCGAGATGCTCCCGGACATGTGGCGGAAATCGGCCGATCAGGCGTTCGCCCAGATCGGGGTGATCGGCGACGCGGCTGATTTCGAGGCGTTCCGTACCACCTTCCGCAACGGGAAACCATCGAGGCAGGCCCGCCGGGAGTTTGCCCGCGCCGAAAAGGCGAGGGACGAGGCACGGGAGCTGTTGAAGGCCGGCCAATGGACCGACAGCATCGGGGTGAGCGGCCAGGCGGCAGAGGCGGCGCTGCGGGCATGGTTTCTGACGCAACCGTCCCGTGCTCAGGAACACCGCGCCTTCTGGTGCCACAGCGCGTTTGGCCTGCGCAACAAAAATTGGGACGCGTCGATCCGTTTCCTTAAAGAGAACGGCTTCAACGCCATCCTGCCCAACATGCTTTGGGGCGGAACGGCGTATTATCCCTCCAAGGTTTTGCCGGAGTATGCGCAACTGGCGGAAAAAGGAGACCAGATCGCGCAATGCCTGGCGGCCTGCAAAAAATACGGCGTGCAATGCCACGTCTGGAAAGTGAACTGGAACACCGGCAACCATGCGCCCAAAGCGTTCATCGACCGCATGGCGGCCGAAGGCCGCGCGCAGAAACTGTACTCCGGCGAAACAAAAGAGGCGTGGCTCTGCCCCTCGCACCCGGCCAATCAGGATCTGGAGGTGGCTTCGATGCTGGAGATCGCGCGTAATTATGAAGTGGACGGCGTGCATTTCGACTACATCCGCTACCCCGACAACAACTCCTGCTTCTGCGACGGGTGCCGCTCGCGGTTTGAGGCCGTACTGGGGCATGCCGTGGAGAAGTGGCCGGAGGACACCCGTAAAAACGAGGCGGTCCGGGCAAAGTGGCTGGACTTCAGGCGATCAGCCATCGACGCCGTTGTGCGCCGGGTGGCGGAAGAGGCACGCAAAATCCGTCCCGGCATCCAGGTCTCGGCGGCTGTTTTCCGCAATTGGACAACCGACCGCGACAACGTGGGGCAGGACTGGAAAATGTGGTGCGAGAAAGGCTGGCTGGATTTCGTCTGCCCCATGGACTATATCGGTTCCAACGCCATCTTCAAAAATGTGGTGACCGCGCAGAAGGAGCTGGCGGGCAAGGCGCGGCTCTATCCCGGCATCGGGCTTTCGTGCTGGAAAAATCCGGACGATGCGGTGAAACTGGCACAGCAGATCGACATCGTGCGCAAGTTGGACGTGCCGGGGTACACCGTGTTCAACTATGATGCCCACGCCGAAGCCGTGTTGCCGCACATAAGGCTCGGAGTCACCTCCAAATAATTTCCGCGCGCGGCATCAGTCCAAGCGTTCGATTTCGAGCTTGTCGATATAGAGCGCTTTGATCGCCGAGGTTGCGCCGCCCTTCGCGTCGAACCGGCCGGGGCCGATCCAGAGATAGTGGGCCTCTTCCGGCACCCACTCCGCCACGTCGTACCAGGCGTAGCCGTCGCCGACCGCCGTTGTCTTGCGGTCGCAGCCGCCGCACCCTTTTTTGTTTTTCGCGTCGTAGACGCCGGCCCAGAAGGCTTCGCCCTCTTTGCCCGGCTCCTTTTCAACGCGCACGCGCATCCGGATGCGGTATCGCTTGCCGGGGTCGAACGCCACACAATTGAAAGACAGTGTCGTACACCACTCGTAATGCGTGTTGTAGAGTTTCATGGCCGAACCGTCCTCCGCCAGCGGATCCGCCACGGTGTCGCCCCATTTGCCGCGGTTGACAAGCGAAAGCAACTTGTCCTCCGCAATCGCGCGGGACTGCCCCGCCGTCTGCTCCTGCGGCTGTGCGAGAACGTGCCAGGCGGCGAGCAGCCGGTCATGTGACTCCTGCCCCTCCGAAAGCCGGATGTTCTTGGCTTCCCGGAAACGCGCCAGCAACTCGGCTGCGAGGGCGCGGTGCGCGGCGGGAACGTCGTGCCGCCGCGGATCGGCGGTGACCCAAACCTTCTTCTCCACGAACGGCGGCAGACGGCTGAGCTGCGCGAACAGCACGGGAACCGCACCCATGCGCACGTTGTAGGCATGGGGCGGCGAATCGTTGACGGCGGCTTCGGCCTGCTGCCACAGCGCCGCCGCGCGGACATAAAAGCTGTCCGGGATGACGGGGTTTTTCACATCGTCGAAAATGCGCAACGGTTTCTTCACCGGATCGTCATAGAAGGTGTGCAGCTCGTCGAAGTAGCGGCGCACGAGCGGGGCGGCCGCGCCGTAGTAGCCGGCAAAGAAATCGCTGAGCAGCGGCTCCGCCGGCAGGTCGGGGTTCCAAAGCCACTTGGCGAGCAGCCACGCCTTGAGTTCAGCGAAATCGGCGTGCCGCCCCTGATACGCGCCCTGCTCGAACAGGTAGTCGACCCGGTTCGCGCGGAAGAACTTCACGTTGTCCTGCAGGACACGGACGTTGGGGAAGGGGGCTGTGTAGAACCGGAAGTTGGTGGTGTAGTCCCAGATGTAAAGGCGGCGGCTGATCGCCCCCCAGCCGCGGATGTCGTCGCGGAACGAACAGTTTTCCTTAAAAGCGCCTGTGCCGATGGGGAAGGAGAAATCGCACTCGATGGTGCACAGGCACGGCATCACGTTGGGACGCGGGCGGAGGGTCTTGGGCGGTTTGCGCGTGTACTGGTAGGCAAGCGTCTCGATGATGACGTCCGGGAACTCCTTTTCGACGGCCTCGGCCACTTTGTTCACGAAAGCGATCATCGTGCCAGCGTGGGTTTCCTCACGGTCGTCGACGGCCTTGCAGGCGGGGCAGGTGCAGAAGTTGTGCCAGTCGTTCTGGCTCACCCCGTAGAAGGAGGCTCCGGGATCCTTGCGGATGCGTTCCAAGACGTTGGACGTGACGATCCGCAGGACGTCGGGATTGGAGAGGCAGAGCTGGGTGTAGTCCTTGATGCGCTTGCCCTTCACCTCGCTGAAATATTCGGGGTGCGCGTCGAAATACTGGTCCGGCGGGCAAAGGGTATTGAACGTGTGGCAACTGCCGAGCCCGCCGCCGAAACGGAACGAGTGCCCGCCGTGTTTGCCGGTGAGGCGCATGGCGTTGCCGTTCGCCTTGTTGCGGGCCGCGAGGTCGCCGTCAAACATGTCGAACCAGAACGGCTCGCGCAGGGCGAAGGCGGGCTTCTGCGTTTCGTCAACGGCGGGAATTGTCCATGCGTCATGTTTGGGGATGACGCTGTGCCAAGAGGTGTACCAGCGGCAGCCGCCAAACCGTTCGAGCGTCTCATAGACCCCGTAGAGCGTGCCGCGCACGGGGCCGCCGAGGATGAGCAGGTGGGGCGGACGGGTCACAAGGCGGAACCCGTCCTCGCCGAGCGGCGCAAGGTCGGGGGCTGAGCCGAGAATCTGCGCCGTGTGGCGCGTTCCGCCCAGCAGAATCGCCCGGCCAGGGAGCGGCGCGTCATCGGCAATGACCGGGAGTTTCACCCCCGTCATCTGTTCCGTGAATTTCTGGAATTCCCCGGCGGCGTGAATCTGAGACGGCGAGGCGTTCGCGGGACGCACGATGGTATACGCCGCGGGCTGGCCGCGCACAGCCACGGTCAACCCCTGAGACCAGAGCGCCGCCGGCACAAGCGCCGCCGCGAAAAGACAAACGACCGATTTCATACCTTGCCCCCTTCCAATGTTTCCTGCACCGCTTGTATTGAACCACACTTCAAACCGGCAGGAAAGGGAAACATGACGGGCTGCGGAAAAAACGCGGCGTTCCGGTTTTTATGCTAGGGCGGCGGCATGTTTTCCCGTATAGTGGAATGCATGGGGATTTATCGTTTTCCGGGGGACACCGTGACCGCTCACCAGCCAATGTTTGCGCTGATTGCTCTCGCGTTTTCCGCACTTGTTCCCGTGACCCGCGCCGGGGGCGAATGGCCGCAGTTCCGCGGCCCGACCGGCCAAGGCACCGCCGGTGTCCAAGGGCTCCCGCGCACCTGGAGCGAGACCGAAAACATCGTCTGGCAGACCAAGCTCCCGGGTCTCGGGCACTCTTCGCCGGTCGTCGCGGGAAACCGGGTCTGGCTGACCAGCGCAACGGACAAGGGCCGCTCGCGCCATGTGGTGTGCGTCGATCTCGCGACCGGCAAGACCGTGCGCGACATGGTCCTCTTCACCTGTGAGACCCCGGAGCCCTGCCACGCCCTCAACAGTTTCGCCACGCCGACGCCCGTCCTCGAAAAAAACCGCGTGTACGTCACGTTCGGCAAGGTCGGCACGGCCTGCCTCTCCGCCGAAACCGGCGAGACGCTCTGGGAGCGCCGGGATCTCCCGGTGCGGTATTACGACGTCGGGGTGGCCAGCTCGCCGATCCTTTACCGCGACGCGCTCATCCTCACCTGCGACGGGCAGGCCGACGACCAGCGTTTCGTGATGGCGCTCGACAAGCAGACCGGCAAAACCCTGTGGCGCACCGACCGGACATTCCCCAACAACATCATCCCCCGGATGACCCACTCCTCCTGCGTGCCGCTGGTGATTTCCGTAAACGGGAAAGACCAACTGATCAGTCCCGGAGGACAGGGCGTGCGCGCCTACGATCCCTTGAGTGGCGCTGAGCTGTGGTGCGTGCGCTACGAAGGCTGGTCCGTGGTGCCCCGCCCCGTTTTCGCCAACGGGCTGGTCTATGTCTGCAGCGGCACCGTCAAACCGGTCCTCCTGTGCATCCGCCCCTCAGGCGCGGCCGGCGACGCCACCTCCTCCGCCGTCGTCTGGCAGACCCGCAAAAACGTGCCGGACATGCCGTCGCCTCTCCTGATCGGCAACCGGCTCTACACGATGACCGCCACGCGCCTAAGCTGCCTGGAGGCGGACACGGGAACGGTTCGCTGGTCCAGCGGCATCCCGGGCCAGCACATGGCCTCGCCCGTTGCTGCCGACGGCCACATCTACCTGTTCAACGCCGGGAACTCGCTGGTCGTCCGTACCCGGACCCGGCTCTACCGCATCGGGAAGTGAAGGATAGGCGGGTAGGCTGAAGACTTTCAGCCCATGAGGGAGAGAAAGCCGCTTACCTTTTCCGGGTGTTCTTCCGCACGCGCACCGAGCGCCGCCTCATCGTCCGGCTCCCCGCTCTCTTCCGCCTTGCCTTACCCGGCCCGGTTTGGCACTTTATCCGCCGTGGGTATTCTTTTCTGTAAACGGAGTTGACATGAATCACACACAAGCCTTGTCGGATCGGGTGACGCTGACGGCGGATTCGGTTGTGAATCCCGACGCGACGGGTTTGTTCGGCGGCCTCGATTCCGACTCGCCCATTCTCGTGCTGCTGGCGGCCGGAAAAGGCACGCGCTTCGGCACGTCCCCAAAGTGTGTTCAACAGGTGCGGGGTATCCCGCTGGCAAGACACTCCATCGATGCGTTCCGCCGCGTGCATAGGGCACCTTGCGTCACAGTGGTGGGCTACGCCCATGAGGAGGTCATGGCGAAACTGGGCGAAGACATCCTGTATGTGAAGACCGCCAACCCCACCGGCGGCACAGCGTGGGCGGCGTTCGAAGCGCTGTGCGTTCCCGGCCTTGTTGAAAACAACCCGTTGCTGGTCATCTCCATGGGTGACCGCATCATCCCCGAAACCATCTTCCGGCGACTCCTTGACATCCACAAGGCCGGCGGGCAAGAGGCTGACCTGACCCTGCTCTCCGCCTTTTATGCGCCCCCCACGCAGCACGGGAAAGGCCGGATCATCCGCGACACCCAAGGCCGGATCATCCGCATCCTTGAACAGCGCGACATCGACACCTTGAGCGATCCCGTCGAGCGGCAGCGCCTCGACGCCCTGACAGAGGCCAACTGCCCGCTCTACGCGGCGCGCGCCCGCACGCTGCTCCGCACACTCGGGGGACTCCGCAACAGCAACGCGCAGCAACAGTATTACTTCACGGATCTGGTCGAGACGCTCCGGCAGGAGGGTGGCGTGATCCGGACGTTGTCCACCCGCGCATCGGATCCGGAATACCTCCTGCTTTGTTCCGACGTGACGCGGCCGCCGGATCTGGCCCGGCTCGAGTCCATCCTGGCCACGTCGGAACTGGACGGTGCGGACGCCGCCAGTTCGGTTCAGGCTGCGGCCGGAGCCATCGCGGCGAACCGTTCTCCGGGTCAGACGGCCTCCATCGCGGCACAACTGCGCGAGTTGCTCCAAGCAGCGGAACGGGAAGACGGCGGGCTGAACCCTGAGCGCCCTGTCGCTCTCGGCATCTCTGGCGGCCGGTTCCGGATCGCCTTCATGCATCCCGACATGGGCCGTTTTTTCGGCCCGGCCCCGCTGTTCGATTGAGTTTCCGCTTGAGTTTCCATGATGCCTCCATTTCTATGTATAGAGGCACCGCAGCCGCTGCCGGTTGCACCCGAGGCGCGAATGCGCGCAGTCTTTTTCGCCTTCGGTGCCCCGGAAACAGGACGTATCCGGTCAGCTTACCGAAAACCGCTCCATCTGCGCGCCTACGTTCTGCACGGCGCCCGAGTTTTTCGCGATTACCTGCGCCATGACGGCAAAAGACTCGTTCATGCGCTGCATTTCGGCGGCTATGGCGCGCATCTCGTCGCGGGTGCGGTTGGCA
>JALHET010000190.1:4624-9445 GCA_022839525.1 Lentisphaerota bacterium | reverse complement strand
GTAAAGGTTTTTGAGATCCTCCGGCTTCCACTTCTTGACACCCCATTTTTCGCCGTGGTTGAGGATCAGGATGCCGACATCGCGGTTGAGGGGCGTGCCAGAGCCGATGTCCGCACGCCAGATACCGAGCGGTTCAAAGTCGAAGACCGCTCCGGGGGGAAGCACATGACCGAGATTGAAGTGGAGGTGTGCCCCTTCCTGTTTCTGCTCTTCGAACAACAGCACGTCAAGAATCTGCCATCCGGTGGCGATCTCTTTTTTATCGGCCGCGCTACGCATAGCACAGGAATAGGGGGGGCGGTTGAGCAGGGTTTCGATCTTTTCCAGCGTGAACGGCACCGTTGATCGCACGCGCAGGCGCACGATGAGGCAGGAGTCCAACCCGGACACCAGCGGGCCCCAAACTTGGATGTGGTTGCCCGCTTTGCCGGGCACTTTGCAGGTCACGCGGTTGAACCAGCGTCCCGCTTCTTGGGCACGCGCGAGCGTCACCTGAGCGCCGGCCTCGGAATGGATGCTCCAGCGCGAATTGGTCAGATCCGAGACTGGGTTCAGCACCTTCGGCGCTAACCGTTGGGTTGCCCAGATCCCTGGCCTGGCCTCGACCCATTCGTCTGGGCGATTGCGGGCGGCTGAACCCTGCACGATGGGCTTCTCGCCTACGCCATACGCGCCGTAGGTGATGCGTATGCCGTTACTGCCGCTTTGCGGAAACAAATGTCCGCGCCAGAGTCCGCCGCGCTTGAACAGCACATGGTCGCCCGGAATCAGTATGGCCTTGTTGACTTTCTCAAGACTCTGCCAGGCGGAGGATTCCGTCGTTCCCTCTGCGGCGTCGTTTCCGTTGGTGTTGTCGACGTAAAACGTGGCGGGTAGCGTGCGGTCTGCCCATACGGCACCCGCTACGGCAGATGCGGCAAAAAAAACGAGTTCACGACTGTTCATACGGATCCCCAAAATACGGATTTCCCGCTCACTACGCTTTCCGGCCTGCGTCGGCAAGCATCGAAAACGCCTGATCGGAACCGGCTTCGAGCAACGCGTCGGCGCATTTGGAGGTCAGCGGTGGCAACGCGCCGACCGACGCATAGAAAGCGTTGCGTTTCTTGATGTCTTTAAATTCGGCTTGCGCCCGCTCGCCGAGATATGGCGCGTGGGCATAGGCGGCGAGCAGGGTCTGCCCGATCATGATCCGCATGCCCTGCGCAAACTCCGCCGCGTAAGCGCGGAGCACCGGCCCCGCCAGATCGTCTACAAACGGTAACCCGCCCTTGTTCATCTCGGTTCCGATGTTGATGGGCAGGTCGCGCCGGACACACTCTTTCACGACTTCTGCGAGTTTCGACTGCTTGAGCGCGGCTTCAGCGGGGTTCTTCAGGTTCCAGTTGCGGTCGGGGATGATGTTCAGTGCGGCACAGCCCTTAGCGGTCATCAGGTCGAGCAGGTGGTCGCACTTCGCCTCGCCGCCGCTGGTGCCGTCGAGCCATGCGATGGTCGGGATCGCGCCGCAGGTGCGCACCCAGAGGGTGAAATCGTCGGACAGGGGGAAGGTCTTGTCGGTGGGCTGGATGTAGCCGATGCCTCCGCGTTTGGCAAGCGCGTTGCGGACAAGATCCTCCATTTTCGGAATATTGTCCTCGATGGAAGGATAGTCCGAAACGGTGCATGTGAGAAGCGGTGCCCAGAAAGCCGCGCGGGCGGCGGGTCCGGGGAAGGCTTTTTCCGCCTGAAGCCGGTAGGCGCGCATGATGTGGCGCTCGGTGGCGACACCTTTAGGCGTCAGCGGCTGCACGTCGCGGGCGTAATTGATCGCGATGGCCGGGAGCGCGTCGTTGACGCGTGCGATTAGGGCGAGGTTGCGGTCTTGAGCGCCTTGGCGGAGATGGGCGAGGGTCTTTGCCTGCGCGGTTCCGGGCGTGGGAATGCCGGTGAAGCCGCAGCCCATGATATAGGTGACGCCGGGTTCACCGGGCGAACTGATGTCGAGCGCGGACAGTTCGGGCACATAGGCACGCGTCTCCAGATGAACCGCTGTCCGGAGCGCCAAGAGACGGCCCGCCTCGAGGAATTCGTCCAGCCCGTCCAGCACGTCAAAATCGCAGAGCGCAGAAGCGCAAAGGCCGCTGTTGCGGCACTCGTAGGCCACACGCGACGGCGACCAGCCGTTTGCGTTGTACGAAAAGAACGAGTGGCAGTGCATGTTGAAGTTTGCGCCGGGTTCGGGGAAACGTGTGCGGGTGGCGAGTTGCTTCAGCGCGTCGCGGCGCATGCCCTCATCGAAAGAGCAGAGGTTTTCACAAAGAGACGAGATATTCATTTTGACAGTATCCTTTCGAACCCAAACGTTCTAAAAATATCATACTTTTCCGGGCAGGAAAACAGGGGAATTGACACGGAAAAGGCTGATCCGCAAAAAGGGTGTTGGGTTTGAACTGGAAGTGCCCCCCGGAATGTGCTAAAAAATTCAACTCATTCATTGATTGGGCAAACTGGTTCTGGCTTTAGCGACAAGGTTGACTCATGAATCTCATTAAAACGCTTTTTGGGACAAAGAACGCTCGCGACATAAAACGGATGCAGCCGTTGGTTGAGCGCATCAACGAGATCGAGAAGGGATATCAGGCTCTTTCCGAAGAGCAACTGAAGGCCAAGACGCAGGAGTTCAAAGAGCGTGTGGCGGCAGGCGAGACGCTGGACGCTATCCTGTGCGAGGCGTTCGCCGTTGTCAAGAATGCTTGCCGCAGGTTGTGCGGGACCTCGCGCGATGTGTGCGGCCACGAGCTCACATGGGACATGGTTCCGTTCGATGTCCAACTCATCGGCGGCATTGTGCTGCATCAGGGCAAAATTGCCGAGATGCAGACCGGTGAAGGCAAAACGTTGGTGGCGACGCTGCCGCTCTACCTCAACGCGCTGTCCGGAAAAAACGTTCGGCTGGTGACGGTCAACGACTATCTGGCCCGGCGCGATGCGCAGTGGATGGGGCATGTGTTCGAGTATCTGGGGCTGACGGTAGGCTGCATCCAGAACCATATGGACTCGTCTGAACGCCGCAAACAGTATGCCTGTGATATCACTTATGGCACCAACAGCGAGTTCGGCTTCGACTATCTTCGCGACAACGGTATGGCGGTCGAACCTGCGCAGGTTGTGCAAAGCGGCCACTATTATGCGATCATCGACGAGGTCGACAGCATTCTGATCGATGAGGCCCGTACGCCGCTGATCATCTCGGGGCCGGTTGCCCATGCGTCAACGGCGCAGTACGTGGAGCTGAAACCGCGCGTCGAGCGTCTCGTGCATGCGCAGATGGAGATCTGTAACCGGCTGATTGCGGAGGCGAAGCAGTCCATTGACGGGAACGATACAGAGACGGCCATGCACAAGCTGTATCAGGTGTATCACGGCATGCCGAAACACAAACAGTTTCTCCATCTGATCGAAGACGCTTCGGTACGGAAGTTGCACGAGCAGGTTGAGACCATGATGCTCTCCGAAGTGCGTAAGGAGCTTGCGCGCGACCTGCGGGAAGTGCTGCTGTTTACGATTGACGAGCGCACGCGCGAGGTGTCGCTGACCGATGAGGGCTGCGAGAAGCTCTCGCCCTCCGACCCCGAAATGTTCATTATGCCCGATCTCATCTCCGCCCTCTCCGCGTTGGATGGCGATGCCTCGCTGAGTACGGAAGAGCGGGCGAAGCGGCGCCAGAGCATCCAGTCCGACTTCATGGTGCGCAGCGAGCGTGTCCATAATGTGGATCAGTTGTTGCGTGCCTACTGCCTCTACGAGAAGGATGTCGATTACGTCGTACAGGACAACCGCGTGTATATTGTGGACGAGTTCACCGGCCGCATCCTGCCGGGACGGCGGTGGAGCGACGGTTTGCATCAGGCGGTCGAGGCCAAGGAAGGTGTGGAGATCGAGCGTGAGACACAGACGCTGGCGACGATCACCATTCAGAACTATTTCCGTCTCTATAAAAAACTGGCGGGCATGACCGGCACGGCGGAGACGGAGGCCTCCGAATTTCACGATATCTATAAGTTGGACGTGGTGGTCATCCCAACCAACCGGCCGGTCCGGCGTGTGGACGGAAACGACCAGATTTACAAGTCGCAGCGCGAGAAATACAAGGCGATCATTGCGGAGGTTGAGAAGCGGCATCAGCGTGGGCAGCCGGTTCTGTTAGGCACGGTGACGGTCGATACCTCAGAAATCCTGAGCCGCATGTTGCGCATGGCAAAAATCCCGCACAACGTATTGAATGCCAAGAACCACGCCCGCGAAGCTGAGATCGTGTCGCTGGCCGGCCAGCCCGGGGCGGTGACGATCGCGACCAATATGGCGGGGCGCGGTACGGACATCAAGTTGGGTGAGGGGGTCGTGTGGGTGCCGGAAACCACGATCAAATCACAGATCAAGCTTGAGGAAAAATACGACAACGGGCACAAGACCTTGCAGGAGTTGCTGGTGGAAAAACCGTGCGGGTTGCATGTGATTGGTTCCGAGCGCCACGAGTCGCGGCGCATCGACCGGCAATTGCGTGGACGCTGCGCGCGTCAAGGGGATCCCGGCTCTTCGCAGTTCTACATTTCGCTCGAGGATAGCCTGATGCGCCTGTTCGGGTCTGACCGCATTTCCGGGATCATGACACGCTTGGGCATGCAGGAGGGGGAGGCACTGGAACACAAGTGGCTCAACCGGTCTGTCGAGACTGCGCAACGCCGCGTGGAGCAGCAGAACTTTGCGATCCGCAAACGCACCTTGGAATATGACGACGTGATGAACAAGCAACGCTCCGTGGTCTACGACTTGCGCGGC
>JALHET010000190.1:0-4564 GCA_022839525.1 Lentisphaerota bacterium | reverse complement strand
CTCCGAGAACGCGCACGGGCATATCCTTGACGTTTTCAACGATCTGATCCTGACCCAGTGCGAAAGATACATGACCTCCGCGAAAGATGCGGAACCTCAGGAACTGGTGGGATGGGTGAGCGACACGTTCCCGGTGGTGGTGCGTCTGGAGGACGTGGCGCCGTTTAAGGGTGAGCCGGAGAAAGCCGCCGAGCTGCTTTATGAGCGCGTGTCTGAAGCTTACGAGCTCAAATGTTCCATGGAGGATCAGAGGGTTTTGCCGATCATGGAGCGTTCCGTTTTCCTGAGCTGCATCGATCAGCAGTGGCAGGACTATTTGAGGGCGATGGACGAATTGCGCCACGGCGTGAATCTGCGCGCATACGGGCAGCGCGACCCGCTCGTCGAATACAAACGCGAAGCGTTCAGCATGTTCGAGGAATTGATGACGCACATCAAGACGGAGGTCGCGACATCGGTCTTCCGCGCCACGACCATGCAGAATTTCCAGCGGATGATATCCGCTACCGGAGGGCGCGTGCAGACGGTTCACAACGACATCAATATGTTGGCGGGCGGCGAACAGCCTCGGGCGCAGCCGGAGCCTTCGCGGCATTCGTTGTCGGCGGACGTGCCCGAGTCTGCGGTGGCGGGTTTTGATGCGATGCTGCAGGCGATGGAACGGTCTGAGCGGGTGCCCTCGCCGCATGCGAATCTGCCGGTTTCCGGCAGCCGTGCGGTCGGGCGCAATGACCCTTGCCCGTGTGGCAGCGGAAAGAAGTACAAGAAGTGCTGCGGCCAGGGGCTGTAAGGGTTTTATTCGGACGGGAAAGCCATGTGCCGCATGAAGAGGTCTGTGAAATGCGGTTCTGCGGCCAGATCCACATGCGTTGCGCGTGAACGGAGCGCTTGAGCGCGGTCCAGTTCGGTTTGGGCGAGGAGGGCGCGCTTCGCGCCGGTGAGCGAGGCGTTGCCGATGAAGCGGATGGAGAGGTAATGGACAGCCGGCAGCAACCCGACACGGAGGGCATTTTCGCGGCGGATGTAATTTCCGAACCCCCCGGCGATGAACAGCTTGTCGAGGTCGCCGGCCGCGAGCCCCGCGTGTCGCAACAGCGTTTCGATGCCTGCCCGGATTGCTCCGGAGGCGAGTTGCATCTCGCGGATGTCTTTCTGCGTCAGGGTGACGCCGGGTGTTCCTTCCGCTTCATAGGCGAGGACAAAAGCGTTCCCGTCCGGCGAGCTGATCAACCGTTTGGCGAGCGCGTCGGTGAGTGTGGGGGGGCGTTGAGCCGGGAGATCCAGCAAACCGGATGGCTCAATCAGGCCGATGCGCAGCATTTCTGCGACCGCGTCGACGAGCGCTGAACCGCAGAGCCCGCGGGGAGGGCCGTCGCCGATGACATGACAGCGGAGGTCGCCGTTCTGAATCCAGACCTGGTCGATGGCACCGGTGGCGGCACGCATGCCCTGTCGGATGCGGGCGCCTTCGAAGGCCGGGCCTGCGGCTGTGGAAGCGGCGAGGATGGCCCCGTCCTTGAACAGTGCGATTTCACCGTTCGTGCCGATGTCGACCAACAGGGTGGGGCTGGCGAGGGAATCGAAATGTGCGGCAAGTAGGCCGGATACGGTGTCGCCGCCGACGAACCCGCCGATTTGCGGAAAGACCGTCAGGGTGGCGTCGGGAGCCGACAGCACGCCGAGACGTGCAGCGCCAACCGTTTGCGCGTCGGTGAAAGCGGGTGTGAAGGGAAATTCGCCGAGCGGTGAAGGGTCGACACCCAACAGCAACTGCTGCATAGCGGTGTTGCCAGCGACCGTCATCTTGTGAATGGCGTGGGGCGTTTCATCGCACTCTTCACACAGGGCGCGTACGATTTCATTAAGGGTTTCAACGGCGCGGGTTTGGAGAAGAGATAGGTTGGAGGGGGTTTGGCGGACAGCGGCGATACGGCTGATTACGTCGTCCCCCATGGGGAGCTGGCGGTTCATGACGGCGCATGTGGCGCGTTCGAGACCGGTGTGAAGGTCGAAAAGCGTGCCAACGGCAGAGGTGGTGCCGAGGTCAAAGGCGACACCCAAGTGTCCGAGGGTGTGCGGATTGCGCCGCAGCGAGACGGGTTCCCCGTCCACAAGAATCGTGTTCAGCCGGGCGACCAGCGATTCACCGGGAACCTCAACCTCGAGCGGCCCCGTGACTTTGGTGCTACAGGCAAGACGCCAACCGGCATTGAGTTCCCCGGCGGAAAGATGTTGCGAGGAGCCTCCCGCGGCCGCATATCCGGAACGGATCCGCATCCGGCATTTTGCGCAGGTGCCGCTCCCTCCGCACGGCGCATTGATCAGAAGACCTGCTTGTACGGCAGCCTGCAGGAGTGTCGTGCCGTTCTCGACACGAACGGTTTTCCCGACGGGCAAGAAGGTCACGGAATGAGGCATAAGCGTGGAACCGGGTCGTCCATCAAAGGTTAGAAATGCGTTCAGAAAAAGGGAGGGACAAACGGGAATGGCGGACACATGCGTCCGCCATTCACACCGGGAAATTTTTGCTGAGCGTTATGCGGTCTCGCCTTCACGGTGCTTATTACGGCAGTTGGAGCAGTAGAAGAACGGTTTGTCCCATGTGGTCTCCTCCTCGCGTCCGCAGGTGTCGCAGACACGCACCTGTTTGCGGTGTTCGTTGCGGCAGGTGGAGCAGAAGAAGTCGGGGCCTGCCCATGTGGTGATCTCCTCGTGTCCGCAGCTCTTGCAGACCCGGCGCTGCTCTTCGCGCACGAGCCGGATTTCCTGCGAGTGCTCGTCGAGGAAGATCGGCGGCATATCTTGAATGCCGGGCGTGGTGAGCAACATGGCGCTGGTCAGGAATTTGCCTTCGATGTTATTCATACCGACGATCTGAACACGCTTGCCCATTGAGCGGACGCGCTTCAGCAGAGGGATGTAATCCGCGTCGCCGCCGATGATGGTCGCCACGTCATAAATGCCGGGGATGGAAGCGTAATAAAGCATTGATGAGGCGAGCGCCACGTTCACCCACTTGTCGTCCGGGCGGGCATGCGGCTCGCGGCGGAAATCGATTTCAAGGATTTCGGTGTCATACGCGCATTGGAGCGCGAGGAACTCGTAAAACGCCTTTTGCTTGGCAGGGTTGTAGCCTTGCTTGTTCACGGGGATCGTGCCGAAATAATTGGTGCGCACCACATCGACTTCGGCGTCTAAAATATCTGCGATCTCGTGGGCGATAATGTCCGGGATGCGCTTGTAATCGATTTCGAATCCGCTTTCTTCCCCCAGGGATTCGAAAAGTGCCTGCCGACTGTGGTACAACCAACTGCCGTCGACGAAGATCATAGTTTTAACCGACATTACTATTAGCCTTTCCTCTTTTGAGTCTATCTTTTCCCCAAACATCGTATACATACGAGATAGGTATATGAGACATATTTAGATTGCCAAAAGTTACCGTGCCTGTCTATGGTTAAACGGCAATTTTGAGAACAATTTTTTTCACATGCGCAGGTTGTTTGCTGCACCGCCCCGGCAGATGGCCGTCATGAGGGAAGAAGATCGCAAACATGCCCTTGCGGACAAGGTTAAGGTTTGCCGTCCCAATGGTTGGGCGGAGATGAGTTGATCGAGCGGGGCATACCCCATGACCTCTTCGCCGGCCAGAACGAACTGGATGTCGATGTACCGTCTGTGCGCCTCGAACTTGCCTTCGTGGACGGGTTTGGTTTCGTACTCTTGGGTCAGCGCGTAGAGGAGGTCTCCGTCCAGAGTGGTGCGCCCGATCGGGAGGGATTCGATGCCGGGGCGTTTCAGGAATTCGAACGCGCTTTTGAAACGCGGGTGCATCGCGACATAAAGGTTGCTGTTTTCGAGCGTGTCGATGATCATCGTGTGTCCTTGTCTTTTGCCGAGAACGGCAAGGTTGGGGGTTGCGTCAGAAAACGCACCAGACCGGGTATGGCCCGGCGAATGAGGTCACGGCAACAGCGGTACTCGGCAAGGCTTCCGCAGAAGGGATCGGAAACATCGCTGTGAGCCGGGGCGCCGGGGTCGAACGCGCGCAACAGGAAAAGTTTGTCGCGTGCGTATGGGAAAAGCGTATGAATCTGCGAGGCATGGGCTCCGGTCATGACCACAATGGCGGCCGCCGCCTGCACCAGTTCCGCCGTAACGGGGCGGCTGCGGTGCGCGCGCAAATCGCCGCCCGTTTCGCGGAGGGCGGCAATGGCATTTTCTGAGGCGTGCGCCCCTTCGTGGGCGGCCAGTCCGGCGGATGCGGCCTGCCAAAAAGAGTCCGGAGGCAGCGCCATCCGGAAGAGGGCTTCTGCCATGGGACTGCGGCAGGTGTTGCCTGTACACACAAAGAGGACAAGCGGGCTCATACGGAGGATGCCTTATTCCGGAAGCAGCACGCGCCAGGGAATCGTGCCGCTGTTTTTTGTTTTGAGCGGGATGGCCGTAGCCATCACCCAGGGCGTGCGCGGTATTGATCCGGTTCTCCGTGTAGCCAGGGATTGGCACCCAGAGATCACGGGGAATTGACAACAGGCCAGCTCGCATCGTCACCGGATCGAGC
>JALHET010000189.1 GCA_022839525.1 Lentisphaerota bacterium | reverse complement strand
ATGATCCGTGGCTCGACGACACCTACTGGGATCCGCCGCCGGAGGGCCAATCCGAGCCCTGCGGCTTCCGCGACCGCAAGAGGCAGGTGTGGGCCCGTTGCGCCGGCACCCTGCCGATCCACATGTACTACCCCATGCAGGAGGGGTTCTGGTTCCCGAGTCTGTCCACGAATGAGCAGCCTGCGATTGGCGCACCCATCCCGTGGCTCTCGCAGTTGGGCGGCCACACGCCCAACCCCAACTCCGCGCCTCCCGCCTGCTGGACTTGGCGCATCACATGGCCGAAAGAGGTCCCCGAGATGGCGATCGGCCAGACGCTCACGCTGCCCGCCGGCGGTCTTCCCGAGGTCTGGAACGCCAAGAGCATGGCCGTGGTCTACCCCGACCCCGCAAAGGACTCCGACACCGTCCTGCTCTATGACCCGACCGTGGCGCAGGAGGTCGCGTTCGACCCGAACCACCTCGCCGCCCTCGGCCTCAAGACCGGCTCGAATGAGAAACTCCTGAGCAGAAAGGGGAAATACTGGTTTCAGGACATTTCGCCTGCCATCAGTTCCCGCGTCTATATCGATCCCGTTGCCAGAACCCTCGTCTGCATCGGTGCCAAGGAGGATAATCCCGGCGGCGTCGAGCTGCTCCATGTGAACGTCCTCTCCGACGCGGAGCGCCAGACGATCCGCGAGCTGGTGGATCCATCGCTGCGCACGGGCAACGCCTGGAAGGCGTGGGAGGACGCCGTGAACGCCTTGGCCACCAAGCCGGTGGTGCCTACAGACACCTACTTCGTAAACACGACCGACCTGCGGATCGACTATATCCCCACCGACCACTATGCGCTTACCGCCATGGGCGCGACCAACTACGTGGTGCTCATCGAGAACGACGCCACCAACCGCGCCACCGGCGTGAGCCCCGGCGACCCCATCTCGATGCAGGTGTTGCGCGTGGTGCCGCGCTACTTCACCGGACGCGTCGTCACCCGCGAGGATCCGCTCAACCTCCTTTCGCAGCAGCTCTCGGTGCTTTACGAGGAGCCCTTCGCGGGGCAGGCCGACGACTACCTGTTCCAGTGGAAGAAGGCCACGCCCAACCCCAACGGCACCATCCCCACCGATTACGACAACGCCTATCAGGCGCGCTTCCCCGACACGGCCGGACTCACCCGCTTCGTCATCGGCGCCCAAGGTGACACCCTCGCCAACATGGTCAACACCTACTACATCATGCGCTACCGCGCCGCGCCCGGCACCCCTGCCCACGCCATAATGGGCGACCAGTGGAGCGCGTGGTGCGCGCCGCCCGCGCTGGCCGAGGGCTGGGTGCAGCGCGTGCTGAACAACGTCACGCCTTTCACACAGCGTATGCAGGACCTCTACGAGAACGAGGCCGAGGATGCCGTCTCCATGATCCGACAGGCTGGCGCACCCTACGAGGGCGACGTGGCCCTCAACCAGGACAACCTCCTCAATGTCGGTCTGATCCAGCTCTACCAGACCGTCCTCAACAAGGCCGAGACGATGAGCCTGCTGCAGCGCACCAACGACGGCGACGCCAACAAGCAGCTCCTCCTCGCCGTCCAGCGCCTGGCCGACCTCTACACCGTTCTGGGCGACGAGGCCTATACCGACGCCATGAACCCCACCATCGCCATCGGCGCCAACTATGGCGTGCTCGAGGGCGGCCTCGGTCTCGGCTACGACTACGGCGCGATCGCAAGCGGGCTTTTCTGCTTCGACAACCAGCTCCCCAACCTGCTCGAAGAGGAGCTGGCGCTCCTGCGCGGCCGCTCCGGCGCCAACGCGCCCGGCACCACCATCGGCCCCTACTACAACCGCCTCGTCTGGAACTTCACGCGCGGCATCACCGCCGGCGAGGTGGCCTACGCCGTGAACTACAACATCAGCGGCGAAAAGACCGCCACCATCGACTACCAGCAGGCTGCCACCGCCTTCCCGCAAGGCCACGGCGACGCCTATGGCCACTATCTCTCCGCGTTGGCTGGCTACTACCGTCTGCTGCGCAATCCCCTTTTCAGTTGGGGCGTGCCTGCCATGGGCGAGATGGTCGTTGCCGACAACGTGGTGAACGTCGACTACTACGACGAGTCCACCTTTGCCAAGGCCGCCGCCAATGTGGCCCGCACCGCGGTCGATGTCGTGGACCGTACCGCACGCAAGGCGTGGAAGGAGGCCGACGCCGGCGCGGGTTATCTCGACAGCGACGCCTCGCGCGCCTTCGGCTACGGCGAATGGGCCTCCCGCGGCGGCTACGGCGCCCTCTGCAACTGGGTCGTCGCCAACTCCCTGCTCCCCGAGGCCGGCGGTCTCACCAACACCTACAGCATGCATTTCACCGGCGACTCGATTTTGAGGGGCGAGCTTCCCGCCAGCGCCACCACTACAAATGCGGCCGCGAGTTGGACGCTGGAATTCCGCCTGCAGCCTGACGCGCAGCCCGACACCGATGCCTCCCTGATCACTTGGATGGGCGAGGCACTCAAACAGATGCTCCAAGTGCGTCTCTCCCCCGACGGAACCCTTGGCGTCCGCCTGAACACCAACGCATTGGAGATCGTCGATGTGGATGGCACCTTGGTGACCAACTACGTTACCGTCACCGTCTGGGCCTTTGATACCGCGCCCGTGGCTCTCGTGCCCGGCCGGGCATACCTCGCGGCGCTCAGCCACCGGGGGGACACGGAGAGCGTCGATCTGCGCGTCTTCGACGCCAACAGCACCAAGATCGCCTCCTGCACGCTCGACATCGGCACCATGCCCGGCCTGGCGGGCGGCTACATCTTCGCCGGACTGCACCACAAGGGGGCGCTCGCCAACTTCCGCTTCTGGACTAACGAGCGCTCCGACGAGGCGCTCATCGCCGGGTGGGAGAAGGTCTCCCCCGTCACGCAGGGGCTCGTCTCCTCCCTGCCCATGACAACAACCTCTGCCGATGACGACACCGTGCTCATCGACGAAGCTTCCGGCCTCGCCTGGAAACCAAACAACGTTTTCTGGCACATGATCCAGATTTCGGCCGCGCAGGAGACGCTCAACGATCAGGGCTTGCTGCGCATCGACCGCGGCAGCGTGACGGAACTCAGCGAACTCGCCGAGTGCGTCCGCCAGATCCAGACCAAGACCGACGCGATGGACCGCGGCCTGAACCCGCTCGGCCTGTCCGAGGGGGCCATCCCCTTCGATCTCTCGCCGCTCGGCGAAAATGAGGCGGGCGCGACCCATTTCGAGCAGATCCGCGACCGCGCCCGCGTCGCGCTCAAAAACGCCGCCACCATCCTTAACGAGGCGCAGGAGAATGGTTCCCGCCTGCGCCAGATCGAAGACGCGCGCGCCGGTTACGCCAACCAGCTCGACACCATGGAGCTCACCTATAAAAACGATCTTATCGCCCTCTTCGGCTATCCCTACTCCGGTGATATCGGCCCCTCCGGCACTTACCCGCAGGGCTATGACGGGCCTGATTTGATTCATTACATGTGGATGGATCTCGCGCCCTACGGGCTCACCGGCGTGGAAGACACCAAGAGCACCGAAACCTATATCTTCAGCCTCACCCCTGTCGCCGAGCACTTGTTCAGCGGGCCCTTTGGCTCCTGCGTAGGCACGAACCGGTTCTCCCTGGCCTTCTCCGCCAGCGGCCTGGTACTGAAGCCCGAGAGCGTCACCGGCGCCCGGCGCGCACCGGGCGAGATCCAGCAGGCCTACGGCAACTACCTTCAGGCCTACGCCAAGGTCAAGCGCGCCATCTACCTCTACCAGTTGCGGACGATGGGCCTCGAGGCCGGACTGGAAGCCGCCAAGGATTCACGCTCGCTCGCGATAGCCAAAGCCAGTATTGCCGAAGCCTTGATTGCCGTTCGCACGGCTATGGCCTTCAGGATCCATGTTCTCAAGAAGGCTCTCAACCGGAACGAGATGATGCTCGGCACGGTCTTGGCGACCAGCAACACGAGAAGCAAAGTCTTCCCAAGAGTCGCCGGTGGTGGTTTGGGCGGTGCCATTGTCGATCCCGCCGCAATTATTTTGAGCGCGATGGAACCGATTGAACAAACCACCACACGAACGCTCTTCGGAACAAGACTTATAACTAAGAATCAGCTCATCGCCGACGTCCCCCAGGCGACCATGCAAGGGCTTCTCGATATGTTCGGTTCGGCCGTCGGCTATTTTGCGGAAATTAACGCCATAACCATGTCAGTCGTGGAAGCCTTTAACATGCAGATTGCGGCCCGTGACGAGCTCGAGTCGGCCTGGGGCGAGATGCTCGCCGCGCAGGCCGCGTTCGAGGCCGTTACGTGGCCGTCTCCATGAGCATGCAGAAGTCGGCATAGGTGCTATTCCGCTGTTCCAGTAGCGCTCGTGGTTGACGAAGATTTCGAGCTTGAGCCGGTCCAGCAGGTCGCGCTGCTGATCCCCGACCGCGTCTCGCGCCGGCAGTTCGGCATGCAACTCATCATCCCGGGACCTGATGACCGCGGCTGCCGCGCTCTGATGCTGAGATTAACGGTGCGCGATCATCCACCCGCGGGTAGTGCGCTGCTGACGAAGCTCTGTCTCAAAGCCAACTCGCCGAAGGCGGTCAATCAGGCCCTGCAAGGTGTAACCCTCGGCCAGGTCGGTGTGATACAGGATGAGCATCTTGTCGACGCGTCCAAGGAGTTCGTCCGATGCGCTCATCAGGATCGGGTATTCTGCGCCTTCGCAATTGAATTTCATGAAGGCGATTTGCTCGATCTGGTTGGCAGACACAAAGCTGGCTAGTGACGTCGCTCGCACGCGTTCTCCGCGTGGCGACAGTTGCTTCATAATCGAGTGGCCCCAATTCCCA
>JALHET010000188.1 GCA_022839525.1 Lentisphaerota bacterium | reverse complement strand
TAATGCCCCCAGCAGATCTTGCCCCAGACGGATCCCAGTAACAGCCCCAGCGTCAGCAGCGCGAACCCCGCCACAGCCGCCTGCCGCACCGCCGCCTCCGTCTGCCGCACACGCGCCGCGGCATTTGACGGGCGCATCAGCGGCAACGCCATCAGCGCCGCCCGCGCGAGCAGCACATAGCCGGCCACGTAGCTCGCCACATGCGGGATGAAGAGCGGACTCTGCAGGGCAGGCGGCAACCGCCGCACCTCCTCACCGAAAACGAACCCCGCGGGGAACAGGATCACCGCCCCCAGCAACGCATCCTGAAAATCCGTATCCAGGCCGTTGCGCCAGCGGCTCCACTGTGAAAGCGGCCACAACGCCGCCGCCATGCACAGGAAAAACTCGAACAGGTTCTGCATCGGCGGATGCCCGGTGTGGATGCCGCGCCACGCGACCGACACCACCGCCACGGCGAACCCCGTGAACCAGAACCCCCGCCCCACTACCCGGTTCCCGCCGCGCAATGCCACCGCGGTCGCCATAAAAAGCGTCAGCGTCAGATAGATCAGCCCGCCCTGAAGCGTCATCTTGAGCATCATGACGGCTCCTCCTCATCCCTAGGCGCCTTCAGACGGAAAACCCGTACGGCAAACAGCAGGATTCCCCCGAGGAGCATACAAAAGCCCGCATACACGGCGTGCAAGCCGGGATCGCGGATGAACTGAAGCACCGTGTACGTCACCGGACGCCCGTACAGGTCTTGACTCTGCCCCCAGCTCATCTGATAGATGTGATAATCCCGCACACGCACCGGATGGTTCACACGCACGTTCGCCACGTAGGGCGACGCGCCGGGTTCCGAGATGGTCACGCGGCTGCGGTATTCCCGCACCGGCCCCTCGCGTCCCGCGTCGCGGTCATCCGCGTTCCGCTCATACCGCTCGACAAAAAACTTTTCCAGCTTCACGGAGAACGGTATGCGGCCGACATAGTTGGTGAGGTAAGCCCCGTCCCAAAGCTTGTCCGAGACATCCCCGTCGACCATCGCCATTGAGCCGGTTGCCGGGTTGTCCGGCGTGGCCGTGCGGACCGCATACCGGCCGGCCAGCCACCCGGCCATCACACAGGCGCAGCCGAGATGAATCAACGCGGAGTCGAACCGACGGCGGGTTGCCGCGCGCGCGCCGCTGAATCCCACGGCACAGGCCAGGAGAAGCGTTGCGGCCTGCATGGCGGGACACGCCATGAACGCCCCCGCCCGTTCGGCTCCGGCAAACGCCAAAGCCACAGCGCCGAGTGCCGACAGCCAACAGATCCAAGCCGCCACACCAGGCCCGGTCAGCGTGTTCAACGTCTTCTTCACACCTTCTTCACCGTGTCGACCTCGATTTCAACCAAGAGCTCATCGCGGCAAACGTCGGCCTCAATCGTGATCACCGGGAGATTCTCCACCCCATGCGTGTTCAGCCATGTCTGCCACTCCTCCATAAACGCGGCCTTTTTGAGATACATCACGGCCCTTGTCGCGTCGCCCCACCCCATGCCGCGCGACCGCAGGATCGCCCCTGCCACATCCATGGTCAGCCCGATCTGTTTGGACACATCCCCCGCGAATGCCGTGGCGCCGCCCGGCTCAATGCTGGCCGTACCCGACACCATGACGGTCCGGTATTCGGGTGTCGCGATCTCGATGGCACGGCTGAACGAACTCCCGTACGTTAAGGCCGCACACTGGAGCGGCGAAGGAAGCGCCGTGACCGTGACCGCACCCCGCCGTTTCGGCCTGACCGCGATCGCGCACGCAGCGATGGCGGAACCGCACAGGTTCGCGCTACCGATCCCCGTGCTGGCGGGCACCACCCCGTCGTACACCTTGCGCGAACGGAAAAAGGCGTCGCGGGAACGGTTGAACGAATCGTACCAATCCAAAATCCTATCCATGTACAGCCATGTCCGCGCCACATGGGCGAAGGTCATGCCCGCCTCTTTCAGCGCAGCCTCGATACCCTCGAAAACCGCCGTCGTCTGCGCCTCGCGGGAGGCGTCCGGGTCAGGCGGCAGCACACCCGTCAGCAAACAGTAGTCGGCATGCTCGTCTTCGTAGCACACCCCGGCCGTATAGCCGTGCCGCCGGATCAGCCGCACCTCGGCACCCACAACCACGAAACGCTGGTAAACGGGAGGCAGTACACCCGTGCCGCCGCACAGCCAGAGCTGCGGCACATCCGTGCCTGTGGCTCCGACCGACGCACGCGCCAATTCGTCCCGGCTCCCCCACCCGGTTTGCGACAGCACGCGCCCGGAGCAGACCGGCGGCACCCCCTGTGCCACATTCAGCAGCCCCAGTTCCTGCCGGCGCGTCACGCCCCCATGCACAACACCCATGATCGACATTCGCATCTCCCCCCTGTCCAGTGCGCGTTGACGTTAGAACGACAGGATATACTCCGCCAACGCCTTGATTTCATCCGGATTCAGATTCTTTGTCACGCCATGCCTGTCGTTGAGGTTGCAGGTGGTCAGCAGTTCCTCCACCGTCAACGCCCGCCCGTCATACAGGTACGGCGCGGAACGCCAGTTCTCGACCAGCGCCGGAGTGTCGAATTCGCGTCCCTCCTCGTTGCCGACGCCCAACCCAAGATTGTATTTTCTGAGATTGGTAAACAGCCGCTCACCGCCCGGCCCCGACGCATCCGGCGGATGGCACTCCGCGCACCCCGCCTTCTTGAAGATGACCTCGCCCTTTTTTGCGGACGCCGAAAGCTTCCCGTTGACCAGATACGGGCTCGGAACCGGCTTGAGAGACATTGCGTACGCGTCGAGACAAAGCGCGTCCTCTTCCGGGCGCACCACGAACTGGATGTGCGTCAGCCCCTTGCGGTTACACGCCTGCATGTCGGGGCGGATACCGGTGACCATCGTGGGCGGCGTGAGGTGGCAATAGACGAGCCCCTTTGTCTGTTTAGGATTGCCGATGCCGTCATTCACCAGATCCCAGTTCAGGCTATCCGCGCGCGCGTCAGGGTGACAGCTCGCACAGCTCTGCCAGTGTTGGAAACACAGTGTGCCATCGTTCCAGTACATCTCGCCGCGGCGAACCCGGTCCTTTGACAAATCGACGGCAGGCCCCAGCGCGATCACGTGCGGCTTGACCGCCTGTTCCGTCAGGTTCACCGCCGCCAAAACGTCGGTGAAATAAAGCGCGGCATAGGCGGTGCCCCCCACCACCGCAACCCCGCGCGGCCCATTGCCGCCGAGCCTGACACGGCGCCGGATGGCCACGAGGAACGAGAGGTCATTCGGCACGTCCGCAGCCGATTTCGTCACTTCCGTGACGCTCTCGTTCTTGGCCGCTTTTTCCAGCCGCGCGTGAAACGCCCCACGGTCGATCAGACTGATCTCATGCGTGCCGGCATGTGCCACGACCAGCGTTTTGCCGTCCGGCGAGACCGTGACGCCCCAAGGATTGGCCGCGCCCAGATCGACGCCATCCAGCAGGGCGGTGTTGATGTAGTCGCCTGTCTCACCGTTCAGCACGCTCAGTCCCGCCGTGTTCATCCAGCCGCGCTCGAGCTGTGTCGTCGGCAACTGATAACGCCCAAGCGTGTGTGTCACATAGATGTGCCTGCCGTCCGGAGAACGGCCGGCACCGCGCACACCCGTAGACCCGTTGGGCAACAGGATGTTCTTGACCACTGTGTTCGAAACCGTATCGATCACGGAGACCGACGCCGCCACCACATCGTCCGTGGCGCGGCAGGCGGGCAGAAAATTCGCCACGAACAGCAGCCTGCCGCCCGCGCCCAGCGCCGCCGCGACCGGCTGGCGCAACACCGGCACCGTCGCCCTGACGCTCATCGAAGCCGCGTCCACAGCCACGACGGTGTTGGCAAAACGGTTCAACGCATAGACAGTCTTGCCATCCGCGCTGACCACCGGCGACACGGTCGAGTGCCCCGTTACCGCCTTGCCCAACACCTTACCGCCCGCATCCAGTTTGTAGAGCATGCCGTCGACACCGCCGCCCGTCACATAGACTATGCCGTCAGGCGCCACCGCAATGCCGCTCGGGCTGCCCAATCCCTGACCGTCTGCCGAAATGCGGGATGAAAGACCGAGGCGGCTCAAGAAACTGGATCCCGGCTTCTCGTCCAGCGCCCACTCGCCCGTGACTTTGGCGGCAGCGAGGTCGACAACCAGCACCTTTCCGGCCGTGGCCGCTGTCACATACATCGCCGTGCCGCCCGGGGCAACCGCCACACACTCGGGCGAAAGATACGCAGCCGCGCGCGCGACACCGACACACCCGGCCAACATGCACACGACTGCTCTTCTCGCTGCGTTCATTCTCCCCATCTCCTCGCGCACCGACACGCACACAGGCTTTTTGTGTCTCCACCGCCCGGCCGACGCGCCCGACAAACCCGCCTCAAACCGTTCTACCGACCGCCTCGGCAATCCTCCGCAAATCTTTCACCAGCTTGTAAAACATTTCCGGCGTCCCGCTCTGTTCCCCATCGCACAGCGCCTGCCCGGGATGGGTATGGATTTCAACCATCACGCCGTCCGCACCGCACGCCACCGCCGCCAGTGCCATAGGCGGCACCAGAGCCGCGTGCCCTGTGCCGTGGCTCGGATCAACAATCACAGGCATCCAGGTCCGCTCTTTCAGCAGCGGCACGGCCGTCAAATCCAACGTGAACCGCGTAGCGGTCTCAAAGGACCGGATTCCCCGCTCGCACAACACAACCCTCCGGCACCCCGTATCCAACACATATTCGGCAGCCAGCAGATACTCCTGAAGCGTGGCGCTCATGCCCCGCTTGAGCAGCACGGGTTTTCGGGCCTGGCCCGCCTTCTTCAGCAGGGCGACGAGGAACAGGCAACGGTC
>JALHET010000187.1 GCA_022839525.1 Lentisphaerota bacterium | reverse complement strand
GGGCTCAAAGGGGCTTCCGACCGCATCACCGGCGCGAACAAGGCTGACACCCACTTCATCCATGTGGATCTTGCCCGAGACACTGCCGTCACGGCCTTTGAAGATCTCATCGTCGTGGGTGCGGGTGACACCTGCCCACGCTGCGGCAAGGTCTTACAGCTCAAACGCGGCATTGAAGTCGGGCATGTCTTCAAACTCGGCACGAAGTATACCGAATCATTCGATGCGAAATACCTGAACGACAAAGGGCAAAGCGAACTCATGGTCATGGGGTGTTACGGGATTGGCGTCACCCGTACACTCCAAGCCGTCATCGAGCAGAGCCATGACGCCAACGGCATCATCTGGCCGGTGTCGGTCGCGCCTTTTGCGGTCACCCTGCTGCTGCTCAGACCCCGCCGTGTGTGCGGCGGTCGACACGCTGGAGAAAGCACTGGAAGAGCAGGGCGTTGACGTCCTTGTGGACGACCGCGAGGAACGCCCCGGCGTCAAGTTCAAGGACGCCGACCTGATCGGCTGTCCGATCCGCGTGGTGGCAGGCGCCAAGGGCATTGCAAAAGGGTGTGTCGAAATCAAGCTCCGTACGTCTAAGGATTTCGATCTCGTACCGGTAGAGAACGCGGTCGCCACCCTCACCGAACTCATCAGAAAACTAACCGCTTCCCTGAACAAGTAACCTCACCTTCACAGGAGTTTCTTATGGACTTCACCACACTGGACAAGAGTAGAAACAGCACTGCGCTGACGAAACGGGATCTGGTCACTCAAATCTCAAAGGAGACCGGCATCACCCAACTCGATGTCTATTCGGTCATTCAGAAAGCTCTCGACGGTATCATTGACGCTCTTAAATGTGGAAAGCATGTGGAGTTCCGCGAGTTCGGCGTGTTTGAGATCACCGCACGCAAAGCCCGCATCGGGCGTAACCCGAATAAACCCGAGGACGTCGTCCAGATACCTGCCCGTAAAGTCGTCAAATTCAAGCCCGGCAAACGGATGCGCCAGATGCTGGCCGAATAAACATGAATTCCACGCCCCTTTCTTTTGAACCCCCGCGTGGGATGCGCGATTTCTACCCGGAAGACATGCTCTGGCGCAACCGCGTTTTTGATGCCTGGCGCCACACCGCAAGCGTTTTCGGGTTTCAACCCTACGACGCTTGCGTGGTCGAGAGCCTCGAACTCCTTCAGCGCAAAAGCGGTGAGGAAGTTTCGGAACAGATCTACCATTTCGAGGATAAGAGCGGACGCAAACTCGCGTTGCGCCCCGAGATGACCCCCACGCTTGCCCGTATGATCGCCGCGCGCCACGGCCAACTCGCCTTTCCGCTCAAATGGTTCACCATCGCCCAGTGTTTCCGCTACGAGCGCATGACCCGCGGACGCAAACGCGAGCACTATCAGTGGAATATGGATGTCATCGGCGAGGAAAGTGTTGCCGCAGAGATGGAGATCCTTGCCGCCGCCGCCACTAGTCTGAAAGCTATGGGCATGCCGGATGAAGCCTATAAAATCCGTGTCAACAATCGTGCGCTGCTCGCCGAACTCCTCGCAAAATCCGGCATTGCACCCGAACACCACGCCGCCGTTTTCCTCGCGCTCGACAAACGCGGGAAGATCACCGACGAAGAGATTTCCGCGCTCCTTAAAGCCGAGGGTCTCGGAGAGGAGCCCATTCGGAGAACGTTCGCCCTACTCGGCGTACAGACCCTCGACCAAGCCGCGCTCCTTGTTGGCGCCGACTCCCCTGCCCTCGCCACCCTGCGCGAATTTTTCGCGTTGTCAGAGACCTACGGTATCGCGAACCGCCTCGTGTTTGACATCGCGGTTATCCGCGGGCTTGCCTATTACACCGGCATCGTCTTTGAGGCGTTTGACACGGAACGTAAATTCCGCGCGATCTTCGGCGGCGGCCGGTACGACAGCCTGCTCACCACCATCGGGGGAACGCCCACTCCCGCCGTTGGTCTCGGCTTCGGCGACGTCGTCGTCGTCGAGGTGCTCAAGGATCTGCTCGGCGAAACCGCCGCCGCCGGGAAAAGCGGCGTGGTCATCGGGTACATGTTTGCGGAACAGCGCGAGGCCGCGACACGCCTCGCCTGCGCCTTGCGTGCGCAGGGTGAAACCGTCGACCTGATGCTCTCTCGCCAAAAACCCAAGCCGTTCTTTTCGCGTGCCAGTTCCAGTACTTCTGCCGATGCCATTTTCATTGGCCCGGACGATGTGGCGAAGGGCATTGCCAAACGCAAACATCTCGCCACCCGTGAAGAAACCGACGTGCCCTTGTTCACCTGAGTTGCGCGATTCCCCAACAGAAACCCATTGCGCGGGGAGTAGCCTTCCCCGGTGGAATAGGTTCCTTATGAACCCCTCTGTCACAGGCAGGATACATTCGATTGAATCGTTCGGAACACTGGACGGCCCCGGAATCCGTTATGTCCTGTTCATGCAAGGGTGCCCTTTGCGTTGCCTCTACTGCCACAATCCCGACGCGCGCACCCCCGACGCCGGCAGAACCATAACGGCGGGCGAAGTGCTCGCCGACATCCTGACCTACCGGCTTTTCATCAGGCGCGGCGGCGTGACACTTTCCGGAGGGGAACCTCTGCTCCAACCGGCGTTCGCCTGCGAGTTGCTCGACGGCTGCCGCGAGCGGAACTTGCACAGCGCGGTTGACACGTCGGGAGCCCTACCGCTAGAGGTGTCGCGCCCGGTCCTCGACCGAGCAGACCTGATCCTGCTGGATGTTAAAGCCATCGACGAAGCGCTCTGCATCGCTTTGACCGGGTCAAGCAACCGCCACACGCTTGCCACATTGGAATATTGTGAAACCGTTCAAAAACCGGTCTGGATACGGCATGTGCTGGTTCCGGGATACACGCTTGAGATCCCGCCCCTGGAGCGGCTGGCCGATTATCTGTTGCGCTACACCTGCATCCGCAAAATCGAGTTGCTTCCCTTCCACAAGATGGGCGAGTACAAATGGGAAGCGCTCAAATGCCCGTATCTGCTGAAAGACACACAGCCGCCTACAGAAGCCGAAGTGCAAAAAGCACGCGCCGTTTTCCAGAGCCGCGGGCTGCTGTGACGGGTGCCTACGCCGCAGGACGGTCGAGCAGCACCAGTTCGTTCTCGGCAATCCCCTCTGTCACTTCGACGTAATCTGTCGAGAACCTTCCTGTCTTGACCTCACGCTCCGTCTGCCCGGCACCGACCTGAATCTTACAGAAGCTCTTGCCGTCACGGTTATAGACGCCCTCAACCGGCACGAAAAGCACGTTCTCAGCCTTTTCGACAACAATCTCAACCTGAACCGTCATACCGGGGGTAAGCCGTTCGTCCGCCGCATCCGTTGAAATGTCCGATGCATACACCTTGGGACTACTCTGATCCCATGGGATAATCGGCGTGGAGGCTCCCGCTATTTTGACGATTTCCCCCGTCAAATTCAGGTCGGGAACCGCCTTGGCCCGGATGACCACCGGCAAACCCGTTTTGATGCGCGAGCGGTACTCCTCCGGAATGTTAACCTGCACCTTGAACTTGGTGACGTCAGGGATAATGCCGATCGACTCGCCGATGCTCACATCGGTGCCGACCTTAATCTCTTTCGGCGTGTCCCAACGGTTGCGCCGGTTCTCGCCGTGAATCAGCATGCCGTCAGCCTGTGCGCGGATGACGAGTTTCTCCATATCCTCCCGCACACCTTTGAGATCATTCCGGTAATCGTTTATCAGTTTTTCCCGGTTGGCAATCTCGATCCGTTTTTTGCTGACCTTGGCGTTGTTGTTGATGATCGTGCGCTGCACCGCCAACTGGCTTTTCATGACAGCCTCCTGCAAGGCGGATATCTTTTGCGGATACTCATACCGCTTGAAAATGCGCAGGTCATAGAAGGCTTTCTCCATGGCCTGATCGGCCGCCGACAGGGCTTTTTCGGACTCTGCCACTTTCTTCTCCGCGGCAACGATGGTTTCCGCCTTTTGTGAGATGGCAGCCGTCAACGCCTTCTTAGCATCGGCAAGCACGCTTTTCGCCACATCGTAGGCGTCAGACATATCCTGTGTGGACTGGACTAACTCTTTCTTTTTGCGCTTCGCGTCCTCGTCTTCATATTTTCGGTATAGGTCATGCGCATCGCGCAACGCAACGGCGGCGCCTTTGAGTTCAGTCAAGTTGTCCGCGCGGATCATCTCCAGATCCTGCAGGGCCAGCTTATAGTCCTCCTCGGCGAGCTGCAGTTTGCGGGTCAGGTCTTTGTCCTGCTCGACGAACCACTCATCCGAAATCCGGAAAATCACGTCGTTGGAGACGACACTGGTCCGGTCAGAAACCAGTTCAACCAGCTTGAGTTGGCCGTGTCCGCGTTTACCGTCATAGCGCAACTGCTGGCTTCTGATCGCGTCGAGCTGTCCTTCGAGCCGGAAGGCCACTTTAAAATCACCGCGCTTAACCGAATAGACGCGATCCAAGCCCCCCCCCGCCGGGATCTGCGGTTTTTCGGCACAGCCGCATACGGCAACAGACAACGCGCACAACGCCGCCTGAAACAGGCGCGTCCGGACTCTAAACGTCCTGTTTATTTGCGCATCTCGCTCCATATCGCCTGATTGTCCTTGGAAACCTCTTGCTCGATTAACTCAACCCGTTTGCGGATATCCTCGGACACACCGCCCGTCTGCTGGCCGGTCACCTTGTCATAGGCGCCAGGTTCCACCAGCCGCATGGTCATAAATATCACGATCTGGGAGGTGAAAGCCTTGACCTGCTTATATTGGAACAGCACCCCCAGATAGGGAATATCGGCCAGATACGGCACACGCCGCTCCATCTCGCGCTCCTCCTGACGCATCAACCCCCCGATCGTGATCAGCTCGCCGTCGTTCGCCTCGAGTTCCGTGCTGGCGCTTCGCACCACAATCACCGGCGTCTCGAACCCGCCCGTGTCCACGGTACGCGACGAACTCGATACCTCAGGATTGACTTTGACATGAATCCGTTTTCCCGAAATCATGATCGGGCGCACGATAAGCTTGACGCCCACATTCTCAAACCTCGTAGAAATGCTCTCGCTACTGCCGGTGATGGTCCGCTCCAGTACCGGCACTTTCTCGCCGGTCATGATGTTGCCGTCCGAACCGCGCCGGATCACTAAATTAGGCGAAGAAAGGATGCGGGCACGTCCTTTCTCTTCAAGGTAATTGATCATGGCCCAAATCTTAACCTGATCCAACCCGACAAACGTCCAGAGGTGCCCGTCCGCCCCCTTTCCGGCCGAAACCGTGTTCTTCAGATCCTCGGTG
>JALHET010000186.1:7947-11233 GCA_022839525.1 Lentisphaerota bacterium | reverse complement strand
CGACCACCACATTCCTCAGAGCGTTCAACTTCGTCCTTCCCTGCTCAAACCAGCCGCCCGTCTGGCACACGGTGCCCGTGGCGCCCTGTCCCCAACCGAGCGTCAGCGCCCCGAAATTGGTCACCGCGCCCCCGCTCAGGTTGAAATCGCCCTGCGATCCTGCGACGGCGTTATTGCCGACAACCGATCCGACCACAATGCCGTCACGGGCGCCGTAATTGTGCCCGTAATAGTCCTTCATCAGGTTGAGGAACCCGCCGGACATGTTGAAACATGCCTTGGAGAATCCGGTTCCCCAGCTTGAGACCCTGCCGACATACAAGCCATAATTAACTTTCGAATTCGTAACCGAAAGGGTGCCGCCTTCCAGATTGATCTCGGCATAGCCGGTCTTTCCGTTTAAGACCGCGCACATGTGCAGCCCGCCCCCCGCCTCGAAAAACCCCCGGTCCCTGACTGTGAGCACGGACCGCCCCAGCGTTTCAAGGCCACCCAAGTAAAAAGGCATGCCCTTGTGAATAAGCATCACGCCGTCATCGCAGACCGTGATCTCCGCCAGAGAGTCCGCACCTGCCCCCGTGTAAAACGAGCTATAGCTGCTGTGAACCTGCATCTGGAACTTCGCGCTCCCGGCCACCGTCACCCGTCCGGTCGCCCCTGCGTAGTAAGCAAGGTAAGCCGTCCTGTTTGAGCTCAGAAACACCAACTCCGCCTGATCCTTCAGATTCACTATCCCCGTACCGTAATTCCCGATATACAGGAAGTTCGCCAACTCGTTCCCCACCTCGACCCTACCCATGCCGGATATCTCCAGATGCCCGTAGCTACCCGAAGCGTTCCCGACATACAGTGTAGTGCCCCATCCGCCGCCGAACTCGACCCTGCCCGTGCCGGACACCTCCAGGCGCCCGTCGGCGCCCGCGCCGTTCCCGAGGTAAAACTGCGTGTTTTTGTTGGTCTCGCTTGCCGTGCAAAGGCCGCTCATGGAGAACGTGCCTGCCGTTACGGCCATCCGCCCGGGTGACCAGTCGCCGACCAGCATCCGGGACGCATGGGCTGGGGTCGCAGCCGTCAGGTTGGTGAACGCCACCGTGCCGCCGTCGATGCGGAGCAGCCCGCCGTCTCTGACGACAGCGATCCTGTTTTCAGTGGACGTACGCCCCGCATACGCCCACACGCCGCCGTTGGTCACGCACACCTCGGCGTTCCGCCCGATCTGGATATACCCGTTCGAGACCGTGAACCCCGAGGCCGCGATATCCAGGCGCGTCGTGTTGGCCGCGGCGTTGCTGATATAAAAATTGCTGACAACGCCCAACGGCGTCTCATCCACCGTCACCCGGTAGGAAGCCGTTGTTTCTGTCAGGTAGGCGGAAGTCCCGTCCGGAACGCCGAGGTTCCAGTTCCCCGCTTCGTTCCAGGCGCCGCCCTGCATATTCGTCCAGGTTGTCGCCTGAAGACCACCCGCCGCGCCGCACACCACCGCGAGCAAACACGCCCGCCCGACTCTTTTGGATCGACTCATCGTACACCCACCTTTCTTTTTTTACAAACAAACCTCAATCATTGAAAAACACCCAGCCAAGATCCGCAGGATTTTCGTTGCACAGCCGGAGCCGGTAGGGCCACGGGTTCCGCGCGATCCACGTCCGTTCGCCGCCGCCGGACACATGCCGGACGTTGATCCTCAACGGGGCCGGGGACACCGGATCCATCCCGAGCGAGACAAAGGGCAGACGCATCCACCCCTGCCAACCGTTGGCGCCTTCCCGCGCGTGCGCGTCGAACGCCTGGGAGAGCCACGGCTGCTTTCCGCCCGAGGCGGCCACGCCGTAGTTGAGGCACGTCCACAACCGGCGCGGCTCCAGCGTCAGCGTGATCCGGTCCGATAGATTCGCGCCGTCGTACACCACATAAAAGGCATCGCGGTCGTGGCAAACCGTCCAGCGGAAGTTCTTGGCGCCGGTCGCGCGCGGCGAAGGTTTCTCGCACGTTTGCCACACAAAGTCTTTGGGGAAGAACCCGGAAAGTTCTTTTGTCCGGTCGCCGATCTCGCCGCAGTAACGCGACCGCATCGACACGCCCGCGGGCGCGCGCCCGGCGTACTCAGCGAACACATCCTTGCCGGAGGCGATCTCGCGCTCGAGCGCGGGGATCTCTTTTTCGAGCACGTTCTTCAACTGGTTCATGCGCCAGCGGATTTTCTCGGGGAAGTACTTGTATCCCTCGGCCTCTGAGTGGAACCCCAGACGCGAGTCGCGTTCGCACAAGCTGATCAATTCCGTACCGCTTTTGTGCTCGTCCTCCACAATACGCCGCATCTCCCCAAGTGTTACCCGCTGCTTCTCAGGAGGCTCGTTCACCATGCGCTCGCGCAGGTCATAAAACCTCAGGATGTTCAGGCCGCTGCGGAACTGGATACCCAGTGCCCGGGCCACGCCGATGTCCAGCCGCCGCTCGGGCAGCAGCCCGGGGTCGGCCTCAACCTCACGGAGAAGCGCCACACCCTGATCCCAGAGGCCGCTCATGGCCCGGCATTCCTCGATCGCCTCGGGCAAGGTATAAACCTGACCCAGCGCCTCGCCGATGCGGTCGCCGCTCGGCGCGAACGGCGTCCCGATATGCTTGCCCGTGTGCCAGGCGATCTGCCACGTCGGCGCAAGCGGCACATCCCGGGGCCGCAGCAACAGCGGCCAGACCACCCCGTCGTGCATGGGGCCCCAATACTGGAATTCCGTGACCAGCGGATAATGGCCGTACCCCTCGGTGAAGAGCGACATGGCGCGCGCGACCGTTTCGGCATGCCGTCCCCATTCCGGCCCGACCAGACGGCTCATAAACGCTGCCCCGGTCTCCGGGAACGGCTCGAACGAGAGTTCGCCCGCCGCACGGTTCATGATCCCGGGATAGTTCCCGAAATACCAGCAGAGCATCACGTTGGAAACGCCCAGTTCCCGCATCGCGCTGAACTTGCGGTAGAGCATCCCGGGCACCGGGACAAACGGGATCGTGGCCACCTCGTGCGAGCAGCCGGTCTGGATTTTGGCCGACATCGGCGTGCCAGCCTCTTTCGCGAACGATGCCAGCCGCTCATAACGCTGGCTCGGCCCCGGCGTGGATATCCAGTAGTCCGCCCCCCTGCGGCCGCGGCCGAACACATCCCTCGTCACGCCCGACTCGAAGTTGAACTGCATCGTGACATGTTCCGGGCAGTGCTTGGGAAGCTCATAAACCCAGTCGCCGAGCGGTTCGTCCTGAGGCATATAGAACCAGGCGATGAAGTGCG
>JALHET010000186.1:1961-7835 GCA_022839525.1 Lentisphaerota bacterium | reverse complement strand
CGGGATTGGCATCGTGCATGCCCTTGGCCATAGGCGCCAGAGTCGAATAAATGTTCTCCCACGGCTCCTTCTGCGAGCAGACCGGACAGGATGAGCGCCGGTTAAGGGTCGCAGCAACCGCGCTCTGGCAGGTGGTATGGCGCTCGCCGTGGCTGATGTTGATCATCCCGCCCAAGTGGGGAACCTGCGAGAAGATGAAGTGCGTCGACTCATAGAGATAACGCTCCGCCACATCGGACCACGGGCAGAACGACCGGGCGTTCCCGATACGGTTGCGCCCGAGTTCCGGATGCCGCTTGACAATCGGCGAGTCGGCTTCCCACGCTTTCGGCTCGATCGAAAAAATGTAAATGCGGATGCCGTACCGCCGGCACTGCTCAACCGTCCTGCGGAGCTTGGCCAGACGGCGCTCGGCGTGCTCCCCATACTCTGGAGCCACGCTCGTCTTACACAGGTCCTGGAACGTGATCGTAAGCCATAACCCGTTGACTCCCTCGTGCGCGAGGCGGTTGAGATACTGGTCGGGATAATAGTCAACATCGTCCATCAGCTCGTCGCGGTAACGCGGCGGACGCTTGATCGGGCCGAAAAAGCAGCGGGAGATGCGGGACTTGATGAACGGCTTGCGCTCAATCGTCCCCAGCTTGAGGAAAGGCCCGCCGGCCTCGCGCATCATGTCCTCGACCTTGAATATGCCGCGCCGGATGCCCTCCGTGTCGGCAGCCAGAATCCGGCAACGGTCTGCAGTGACCTCAATCCGGTAGGCTTCGAACACCGGAGTCTCCGCCTTCGCGGTTTCGATGACGAACGGCCCATTGGCCGGGAGCTTGCCGGCCGCGCAGAAGTCCGCCAAGTCCGCATAGGCGGTCTTGAGCACACCTTCGGGGTCTGCAAATTTCGCTTCGACGCGGACGCCCCGGCTCAGGTCGGCCTCGCCTGACGCGGCCGCACGCGGGCTCCAGCCAAGGCCGTTGCCCCACAACGGTGACTTCAGGTCGTCGATAAAAGTCCACGCCTCATCGCCCGGTTGCGGAGGCGGCGCGCCAAGATCCTGCAGGGTGTCCTTCGGCAAATCCTGCGCCGTGACCACCAGAGAAGATACGCCCACCATGGCCGCAAAAACCGCAAGGGACGTAATACCGCGCTTGAATCGTGTCATCGTCATCATTCCTTTCACTTATGCGTGGTCAGGTTGAGCTTTTTCATCATTTCCCGTCTGCCCTTTTCGTACTTCGCCCTCGGGTTGCCCTGAAAGAGGTACCCGCAGCATTCGTCCCACCACACCGACGGCATGGTGTTGTACTTGATGCAGATGTCGGGGATGCCGTGCGTCGTGGTGATCCGCTCGAAGATCAGCCGGTAGAGATCGCGTGCTTTCATGGTGCTGCCGAACTTTAAGCCGAGCTTTTGAAGCAGATTCAGGTCGCGCTTCTGGCTGTCCAATTCGCCGGATCCCATCACGTGCGTGCAACAGTTGAGCTCGGGATTGCGTCCCGGACAGGGGGCGCACATCATCCAATCGGCCCCCTTCGCCATCTTGATTTCGAGATCGGGCTTCCGGTTCAGGATCAGGTCAAGCAGCTCGGGCAGGTTGTCGTCCTTGTAGCCCGGCCGCAGCCCTTCACCGTACTGGCACACCGCGCAGACCAGAATGTGCGGACGGACGGGCACAACGCTGGCGGCATAAAGCGCCTGCAGCGACGTGACCTTCTCCTTCGCCATCTCCTCTTCGGTTCTCGGCGGGATCAGGGCTTTGATGCCCTTCTCAAACCCTTTCTCGTAATTGTCGCCCGCCGCTTTCGGGCAGCCTTTCCAGGCCTCGCCGGTGACCGTGTCATAGCCGCAAATGCCCGACACCGTGGGCAGACCCTTCAGCAAAAGCTCAAACAGCGCGCGCGCCGGCAGCGTGCTGCCGGGCGCCAGACCGAGGATCTGCAAAACATCCAGATCCCGCTTCCGGTTGAACTCATCGCCCTCCGGCGTGTCCTCCCCGGTGCCGGAATCCTGAAAGGAGTACAAGGCGCCGGCATGGCAGGCGAGCGTCACGGGCACGTCGGGGTTTCTCCGGATCGCGTCGCGGATTTGCCTGGCCTTCTCGTATTGCCTCACCGGCTCATGACCCTCTTCGCCCAGCGAGCACACCGTGCACAAAAGCTGGTACGGCCGGATCGTCAGGGGCGTCGGCTTCTTCGGGACAGCGTCCCCGGAAGCGCCGGCAGTCTGAGCCACCGCCGCGGGAACCACACCGACCAGTCCGCCGGTCCCGCAGAGCCCCGCGCATTGCATGAATGTCCGTCTTTTCATGTTGTGTTTCACTCCTAATGCGAGCTGTGCCCGCACCCCAATGTTCTCACCACGAAGGCACGAAGAAGGGGCGAGTCTTTAAGAAACTGTGTGCTCTTCGTGTCTTCGTGGCGCACGACCTGTTTTTATCATTCTTGTCGGTTTGTCAGGCACTCATCCGCGAACTGCCCCTGCAGCCAGCGGCAATTGACCACCTTTTCCAGCAGATCCAGCGGCATGTAAAAGTATTGGCACGACGGCTCGAAGCCGATCCGCGAGTCTTCGCACACCAGGGCATACAGGTCGCGGGCCAAGCCGATCTCGGATTCCAGGCACTGCCGGATCTCTTTCCTCAGGCGTTGGCGCTCCGCCGGCGGCGCGTCCGGGGATCCTGCGAGCGCGTCGCGGGCGATCACGAAACGCGCCTGATTGGCGACGGACTGGAACGTGATGCCCGTCACCCGGGCATACCTCAGGTCGGCCTGGGCCTCGTCGCGCCGGCCGGGCGGCGCCTTTTCCACAGCCCTCCGCAACTCGGCGATACCCGGCCCCCAACCGGCGGACATCTTCTCGAATTGAGCCGCGAACACCTCGCGGGGGTAAGGGCCTCGCCATCCCTCCAAATCATCGTAGGGGAGTCCCCACATTGTCGCCTTGTAGCCGGTCTTTACGGGATACATCGGGTTGGCCGCCCCCCACTGCACGGGAGAGGTGTAGACCACACTGATGTGGAACGGATACTGGCGGAAAGCGTCGCTCAGCAGCGTCCACGCCCGGCGCGCGTGCGGGGCTCCCGCAGGGCCAAACCGCTCTTGGGCCATCTTCTCCAGCACCCCGCCAACCTCGGGCGCCTGCGCCCTGTTCAGGCGACGGGCAAGCTCGAAGTTCGGCGAGGGATGCCCGCCCATCGACCACCCGATCAGCATGCCGTTGAGCTTCAGGTCGGCCAGATTGTTGATATGTTCGGCCACGAGGTCCATCACCGGCACATAGGGTATGCTCGCGATCTCACAGGTGTTGTTGAACTGGATCTCGGCCGCCCGCTTGATCCCGGCTTGCGCGGCGGTCTCCCAATGCCGCAAAGCCCGCGGGCCCGGACCGACCGCGGAGATCGAATATTCGCCCACCTTGCTTTTGACGCCGCCGCGCTCGATCGGCAACTCCCATTCGCTGACCGACATGAGCCAGACGGATTTCGGCAGGCGGGCGATGATCTCCCTCGCGTCGCCGTGCCCCTTCCAGCCCCAGTCCGACACGATGACGTTGGCCGCAGGGTTGACGCGGTGGACACCTTCCTCCAGCGTGGCGACCACCTCGGCGATAATGTCGGTGTCGCTGCGCGCCTTGCATCTCCCGCACTCTTGCCAGCAGCCGTGCGACGCGCAACTGGTCAGGTTTTCCGACGCCGTGATCGCGTAGATGCCGCTTAAGCCGGGCACCTCGCGGAACACATGCGCCAGCGCGTCAGACATCCATTTCCGGACCTCCGGCCGCGACGTGCAGAGCGCCGTCAGCTCCTTCTCCTTGACGCCGGCCATGCCTGGACGGTTTTGGAAAAAACCGTGGGGCATGGCGCGCGGCTCGTTCATGTAGAGGTACACGCCAACGCCGTACCGCTTGGCACGCTCCACCAAGACCCGGAGGTTCGCCAGGCGCTGGACATGGCCATCGCCGAATTCGGGAAAGACCTCCCCGCCAGGCGCCAGGTCGCGCAGGACGACATGCAGCCAGATGCCGTTGACGCCCACGGAAGAGAGCCGCTGCAAAAAGCCGTCGGGGTACGGATCCAGCTTGGGGTTCAGCAGCGGGTCGCCGAAGACGGCAAGATAAGAATAGACAAACCGCAGGGAAACCGGCCCGTCCGTTTCTGGCGGCGCCGCGTAACCGGGCAGGGGGCTGCCGAGTTGCCGGACGAAACCGAACCGAGGCTCGGCCGGCAGGCGGAGCAGCCCGCCGAAATCCTTCTCGACCACGCGGCGGATTTCGGCCGCACGGCGGCGGGCCGCTTCGTCGGGCGGACTGTAGCGCAACGGCGTGCATTTCGGCTTCAGACTCCCCAGCTTGACCCACAGGAAATCCTCCTCGCGCAGGCAGAAGTCCAGCCGCTCCGGCGTCATTTCCAACAGATCCAGCAACTGGCCGTAGGGCAACAGGTGCCAGTTGCGCCGGAGCACCGAAATATAACCGCGCGTTTTTATCTCGGGGGGAATGGCCGCCGCCGGCGGCAGCCCCATGGACGCGGCCAGCGCGGCGACGTTCTCCGCAGAAGTTTCCAGCATTTTCGCCAGCTTGGCCGGCTCAACCACGTTCCAGTTGCGCCAGACAAACTCATGCACACGATCCGGAAAGTAAGCGGCGGTCAGCGCCGCCGGAGCGTCGCCTTCCGGCAACACGACCCCGGCGAGCGAGTCACCGCACGTGAAACAATAAAATGACGCAGACAACAGAGCCGCCTGCCCTAAGAACCATACTCTCATGTTCGCTCCCTTTCCTTCGTGTTTCACGGGGAGGCCGCCACGACCGGCTAGGCGGCACGCGCAAGCCCGTCGCCGACACCGATCATGACGACCGAAATGACCAGCGCGATAATGCCCACCCACAGGTACAGGGCACCAACCCCCAGAGGTTACTGAAGATGATAATCGCGGCCATGAAAATGCTCCAGCCCGCATAGCTGTATTCGCCCAGTTTCGTCGTGCCCGTGCCGAAACTGAAGTACTGCCCGTACCACAGGATGCCGCTGATGATGGCGAGGAAGTAATTGAAGAACAGCGTGCTCCGGGGCTTTATGACATAGTCGCCGAAGGCCTTGTTCTTTTTGGTCTTGATCATGGTGGCGATGAAGTTGGTCGTGAACCCGCCCGCCAGCGCGAAGACCAGCAGCGGCATGTTCTTGAACACCTCCACCGTGCCGGCCTCCACCGCCACACGGGCGATCGGCGCGCCCGCGGTGAAGGCTAAGGCCATGCTCGCGCTCATGATGCCGCCCAGCACCGCCATCGTGATACCCTTGCCCAACGCGAACTCTTTGACCGACGCTTTCTTCTCCTCGTCGCTCAGCATCGTTTCCTTGCGCACGCCCGCATACCCGCACAGCGCGGTGCCGACCAGACACACGAGGAACCCCAGCAGCACAACGATGCCCGGCAGCGTGGTGAACAGCAGGCCGATTTTCCCGTCAATCGCCGCAGGCACCAGCGTGCCCACGATCGAGCAGACCCCCAGACAGACCGACTGCCCGAGCGAGAGCCCAAGATACCGCAAACCCAGTGCGCTCATGAGTCCGCCGAAGCCCCAGAGCACGCCGAAACTGTATGCCCCGAGAATG
Organism: Lentisphaerota bacterium; assembly: GCA_022839525.1. The sequence continues at coordinate 2,224 of JALHET010000186.1, read as the reverse complement.
CTTTTCACTGGGCTCGCCCGCAGGATGCCCCATAAGTCAGGCGTCGTGATCAGCCCGGACAGCGGCGGCAGGATCACCCACGCGACAAAACCGAGGCTGATCCAATAGGTTTCCCACGTCCACTTTTTAATCGCGTGGGAGGGGACATAAAAACTGGCCGCCGAAAAACCGCCCGCCACCAACAGGAGAATACCCAGAATCTGCTCCATACCCTTACCCTTTCGTTATCTCAAACCTTGTAGACACTTCAACACTCATCACAC
>JALHET010000186.1:0-1951 GCA_022839525.1 Lentisphaerota bacterium | reverse complement strand
CCCGCCGCCTCAATCTCCATGAAGCCGGACAAATCGCTGTAGACACTGTACCGGACGCCTTTCTTCCCCGGCAAGACATCCGGAGCCGCGTCGCGGATATCGATGAATGCCTGCCCCTGCGGCAGCGGGGCTGCCGTCCGGCGCACCGTCAGGCCGCGGCGGGGATCACGGAACTCGATCCACGGCACGTCCGCGCCGATGGCGATCTGGTAGCGCTGCGACCCGTCCGTCCGGGTGCGGCACATGCCGCTGCCCCACGTCCGCTGGCCATCGCTCGGCTGATCGTAAAGATCCCAAACAGCCTACTTCCGCTCACAGGGAAACACCACCTCGCACCCCGGGCCGCAATCGAACTGGCAGAGCGACCAGGGAGCCAGCAGGCACTCTGAACGCCGCAGGGGAACACGCCCGAGATAGGTGAGTCTCTCGACCACCCGCACCGTCACGGTCCCCCGCCCCGGCACCGCCGTGATCTTCCGCCCGAAAAGCGTAGGGATACCGAGACCCCGGTTGTTCACCAGATCCACCTCAGCGCAGACCGTGACGCTCCGCCCTGAGGAGTGCGTCACATGAAACCTGGCCGCGCGCAGCCCCGGCGGGACGCGCCATGCGCCCGCCACATACTCGTAACCCAGCGCGGTCCCCTCAGGCGCAGGCCAAAGCCCGTCACCCCCGGGATTGAGATACCGGTCCCGCGTGCACTGGCCCAGAACCGCCTCGGTGTTGACCCGGCTAAGAACCTCGCCGCCCAGCACACCGTACCAGCGGCCCTCAAGGTCGAGACCGACGATCACGCCCGCGTCGGGGTCTCCTGCCCAAACAGCCCGTTTCCCGGCCTTGGCGAATAGTTTGATCAGTTGAGTCGCTTTCATTGTTCTCCTTTAATAACCGTTGCTTAGGTTGCCGCTTGACTGAAACTGCCCGCGCACAATCTGAATGGCCTGCGTCGCGCCTGCGGCCCCGCCCCGCGAGATCAGGTTGTCTCTCAGGAAAGAGGTGGCGCTCCCCGGCGAGTTGAGGACGATGGGCTTGAGGCAGCCGACGATCGTGTTGTCGTGGATGTTCCAGTTCGCCGCGCCTGACCGGATCTCGAACTGGTCGCCTTTTTTCATGTCGCCGGGCTGCTTCAGTTTGAAACGCGAAGTCAGGGGCTCGAAAGACTCGATCTCCGACACGCCGGCGGGTTTCCCGCCCCGGAACCAGGCGAGGGTCCAACCGCAGTACAGGTGCGGCTGCCAGCCGAGGGGGACGGCACCGTATCCGGACTCAAAAGTCGCCGCATCCACAATCTCTTTCACCACCGTCCTTGCGGCGACACTCTCGATACCTGTGCCGCAGTTGCGCAGCAGGTTGTTATGGACCAGCGCGTTCACGGCAGGCTCGCGCAACCGGATACCCGTGACCGCGGCGTCGTTCGTCCCTCGGACATAGATCTGGTTGCCGCTGACAACCGTGTCGTCGGCGGCGACCTGAATGGCCGCCCGCGCGACGCTTTTCTGACCCACCGCCGTCATGTCAAAAATATTCCCGGTGACGATCGTGTTGGCGGAGGGATAGGCGTTGCCATAGCTGCCCCCTCCAACCTCGAAAGCTGACGAGCCAAAATTGATGAAGATGTTGTTGCGCACGATAACCTGCGTCGCCCCGCGCGCGGAGCGGACAGCGCAACTGCCGTAACACACGCCGCTCTCAAACACATTGTCCGCGACAATGGTCTGCCCCGCGCCAAGGTCGGGATAGGTGTCGTCCCGGTTGGCCGGGCCGAGATTGCCGATCGCCACCGTGCCGGAGTTGCGGACGTAATTGCCCGAGAACGTGACGAACCGCGACGCGCCCTCCCACGAGCAGCCGCCGACATCCACGATCCGGCAGTTCAGGACATCCGTGTTCTCGATGCCGCACATCACGTCGTTGAAGGCGTTGCGGGCGGAGTTGGTGACGGAGCAGCGCA
>JALHET010000185.1 GCA_022839525.1 Lentisphaerota bacterium | reverse complement strand
CACCGCGCCCGCTACGGCACCGGCCCCGCCTCCGGCATGTCCGCCGCCGACCGCGAGGCCTACAGCGGCTACGACACCTCCCCCCTCAAACGCTTCTTCGGCGACTGGGGTCTCGCCCCCACGCGCTGGGCCGACGAATTCGTCAGCCTCTGGGTCGGGCAGGGCGTCTACCGCGACTACCTCGCCAAATACCTCGACATGGGTATGAGCCGGGAAGACGCCGAACGCCGCGCGGTCTCCGAGACCTACAGCCTGATCGAAGAGACCCAGCAGAGCGGCCGGGCGGAAAACCTTCCGGAAATGTCGCGCGAGCATGGATTCCTCGGACGCCTCATGGTGCAATTCGCGACCAGCCCTTTACAACAGATGCAATACGAAGTCAAAGAGTTCGCCGAGTGGCGCGACCTCGCCGCCAACAACGGCCCCGAGGCCGGCATCCGCGAGGCGCGGAACAAATTCATGCGCGCCGCCTTCATCAACCACATCCTCGTCCCCGGCATGATGGCCGCGATCAGCAACGCATTCAAGCTGGCCACCGGCGACGAGCCCGACTGGGAGCGCGACGGCTTCCTCGGCGAGCTCATGATCGCCGCCATCATGGGACAGTTCGGGCGCGTCTTCCTGGCCGGCCCGCTGGCCGAGCAGGTCCTGCGCGTTTTCATCCTGCGCCTGCCGCCCTACACCGGGGCGCAGCTCGTCCCGGCCGAAGGCGTGATCCGCTTCGCCGGCAACGTGGCGTACCCGATCCGCGACATCGTGACCTGGGACATGGAGCACTTCCGGGGCGACCTGCTCCGGCTCCTGAAATCGCTCGCGCTGACCCGCATCCCCGCCCGCATCTACGAGCGCGCCACCGAGGGAGAATGACCGTTGTCATTTCGTTGTCAGAAATCCGGTCAAAACCGACAAACATTAACCAAAACGCGCCGCTTACCCCTGAACGTCCATCATTGCCTGAAATCAATAACCCCCAATAAAAACGCGGTTTTATTGGGGTTTCAAGATGGTAGGCCTGGCGGGAGTCGAACCCGCGACCCCCAGATTAGGAATCTAGTGCTCTGTCCTACTGAGCTACAGGCCTTTAATCAGGGTGAAAATAACACAGGCGGGGTGATTCTTGCAAGCCTTGGAAGTGTAAGCCCGTTGCGTCAAACGAAAGCGACACCGAATTTCGGTGTCGCTTTCGTTTGACGCAACGGGGATATGGATTAGAGGCTCAAGCCATGGGCGCGTCCTCGGGTCACTGGCCGTTGAGGGTTTGGGGTTCGGCAACTCTTTGGCCTATAACTTGGCCGTTTTGCCACGCGCCTCGGGCGTCCGGGACATCCGCCCGTATTTTGCATTGCCCTTCCGCCCTGTACCGGGTTTTTCATCAGCCCCTAAACAGGGGATACTCCCGTTTTTTTGAGGGGAGAACTCAGCGCAGGCTTTTGACCACGCTGTACCCGCGGCGCGGCAGGATCTCGGCGTTTCCGAAACAACCGGACTGGAGCGCCTCAAGTGTGCGTGCGGCTTTGGCGACCATCAGGCAGATGCCGCCGGGGCGCAGCGTGGCGTGAGCCGTCCGCAAGAACAATTCGGCGATACGGAAGTCGGAATAATAGGGCGGGTTGCCCGCGAAAAGGGAAAAGCCGGTCTGGGTTATCCCTTCGTCGGAAAGCGTCAATTCCGTGTTCTCCAGCTTTAATGCGGCAAGGTTGCGTTGTGTGGCGGCCAGCGCCCGCGCGTGGGAATCGACGAATGTCACGCGCACGTTGGGCTGGCTTTTGGCCAGCAGGATGCCGACGAGGCCGCAGCCGCACCCCATGTCGAGCACGCGCGCGTTGGGCGCGAGCTCGCGGGCGGCGATTTCGGCCAAGGCCAAGCCACCCGCGTCGGGGCGCCGGTGACAAAAGACGCCCGGCAGGGAGACGAGCGTGTATGTTTCCCCGCCGGGCAGAGAGGCGGGAAACGCCGCGCTGAAATTTCTCGGGTGCGCAATCGGCCCTTGCTTGCGTGCCACCGCGCAGGAAAGGCCGCGTTTGTCGAAAAGGACAGAAACGTTTCCGAAGATGGCTCTGATCTGTTTGAACAGGGGGCCACTCTCGGCTTCGCAGGCGATCACGCATATCGCGCCGTCCGCGAGGTTTCTGTGGAGGTCTTCGAGCTGGTCGAGGATCAGTTCGCCGGTCATCGTTCCGGGCGTGGCCATGAAGAGGGCGGCGCCATAAGGGCCTGACGGGATTGCGGAGGTACAGGCGACGTTGACACAGGGGAGCGTGCCGGGTTCCGGGTTGGGGGCTTTTTCTCCTGCGGTGGTGACGAAGGGGTCGTGCGTGAACGCGGAGCCGAAACGGTTGGCGGCAAGGTTGCGGAGGATGGCCCGCGCGTGGTGGATATCGAAGGTGTGGCACGTGACCGGGCATTCCGGAAAACGGGCGGCAGCGGCCATGGCGCTGACGCCGGTACGGTTCCCCGCGACGAGGATCGGGCCGTGCGCGGTCTTCAGGCGCGGGAGGTTCTCAAGCAAAAAGGTTTCGGTGGCATGAAGGCCTGAGTGTGAGACGACGCTCAGTGTGCCCTCGAGGAAGTCCTCGGTTTTCGCTTTTTTGCCGGACAGGTCGGTAATACGGAGCGTTTGCATAAAGGTTTCGGGAGGGGCTAGAGGAATGCGCCGAAATCCAGGACGTCAATATCGAGTGCGCCGAGGCGGCGCGCGGCTACACAGAGTTCGTGGTCGTTGCTGACCAGAAAGACGGGAACGCCGGAGGCTGATGATTGGAAGAAACGCAGGTTGTCAAGGATGACGCCGTCGGCGCGGTGTTCGCCTTTGCCGCCCGAATAGGTGACCCTCACGTTGGGCGACGCCTGGGTGTCGCTGCGGGTGGGGCCGTCGAACACGACCCAGGCGCGAACCGAGGGATTCGGCGCCATGATGCGTGCGATATCGTCTGTGAGGCGTTTGCGTTTTTCGGCTTCGGACAGGGAGGCGCCTCTGGCGGGCGTATAACGGGAGGGGAGCCCGAACAGGACGTTGTGCCCGTCGATCATCAGAATGGCTGGGGTCTGGCCCGCCAGTGCCCGGCCAAGTAGGGTTGTGGTGTTCTGGCGCTCCTCCATGCACGGGTCTGGCGGCACGCCGACCGCCTGAACGGCGGCGAGCCGTTTTTGAAAAGCGAGGCGGATCCGGTCGAGCGCCGCATCGTCGAGCACGTGGAGGGGGGCAAACTGTTCGGGCAGGTCGCGAAGGCGGGGCAGGTCGTTCTCGTGTGCGGTATGGATGTGGGCAAGGAGGGCCTCCTCCAGCGGGGTGATGGGAGCGTCCGGTTCGAGCAATTGGGTGAGGCTTCGGATTTCCGCGGCAAGAGCCGTCTCAGCGGCCTTTAACTCCGGGGTTTGGCGCAGTGCGTGAACGAGCGCATCCCGGACTTTCTGATGGGTGGTTTCAAGTTTTTCCAAGCGCTCGGCCAACACGGCGCGGTTGCCGCTGTGGCGGTCGGTCGCGCGCTGCTTTTTCAGGGCGGCGTCGGCTTGCGCCAACAGGTCGTTGTGCGGTGCGGCGTCGGAGGCGGTTGCCTCGACGGCGCGGGCGTTGGCAAGCCAGCCGTGGAACTCGTTGGCCAGCGCCAGATCCAGCGCGGCCGTGAGGCGCTCTTCGCGCCGGGTGACCTCGCGTGCCAGTTCGGCCGTTGCCTCCTCCAACTCGCGTGTCTTTTGGCGCAGCCCCGCTTCTGAGGCCGCCTCTTTCTCCCTGACAGCCGACAGGTTCTCTTCGCACGCTTTCAATTTGAGGACGGTGCGTGAGAGGCGGTCGTCCACGCCTTTGAGTCGGCGGTTCTCTGTCTGGAGGTCGCGCAAACGCCCTTCCAGTTTTTCCTTCTGGCTCTGCCACGCCTCGCGCGTGTGCGGGGCGTTGGCAACAGGCGCATTGCCGAGCAGACTCACGAAATCGGCAAACTTCTCGCGGAGGCACGCGATGGCCTCATCCGGATCCATCGCGATGAAGGGCTGCGGCAATTGAAGCCAGGCCTCCGCTTTCGCGCGGACCTCCCTGCGTCCGTCGAGGAGCAGGGCAATCAGCAGCACAGGCTTGCCCAGCAGGGCGGCTAACGCATGGCGGCTATCCGCAAGGGCTTCGGGCGAGAGCAGTCCTGTCAGGGTTGCGGAACGGGAGCGGCGGGCGAGTGTCCGGCGCAGAGTATCGGAAATCTCCTGAGAGCCGCAGGCGATCTGGTGGAGGCGGGTGCGCACAACCGCCTTGCTTCCGGAACGGAAGCCGCCGGTCTGAAAGGCGGGCTCGGTGGCGACAAGCGCGGGCAGGTCGGCGTCCGGAATCAGCGCGACCAGTCGCTGGATCTCCTTTTCACAATCGGGTGGCAGGGGTGTGGCACAGAGTGACATGACAGATGTGGGACATCATACGCGAGAGACGGTTTTCAAACAATGGGTTTGTGGGAGCAACACCACAGGCATGTATCAGTATTCCGCCCGGAACGTGTCAAACGAAAAAAGGTTCCGGCGCAGTGCCGGAACCTTTTTTCGATGGCTCTGGCGGATTACGATTTCGGGAGATTCGCCAAAACCTGAAGCGTTTCAAAGTTCTCCTTGAACTTCCCTTCAGCCTTCTGCAACATCTCTCCGCCGTCCGGGTTGAGCTTCAGGAGCTGTTTGAAGCGGTTTTCCGTCAGCGCGGTCTCGGCGAACGACTGCGTCGGCGCCTTGCTGTCAAGCTGCAGCGGGTTCTTGCCCTGTGCGGCGAGTTCCGGGTTGTAGCGGTAGAGCGGGAAGTGGCCCGTCTCCACGGCGACCTTCTGGCGCTCCAGGCCATCGACCATGTTGATGCCGTGCGCGATGCAGTGCGAGTAGGCGATGATGATCGCCGGCCCGTCATACGCTTCGGCCTCGGCAAATGCCTTGACCGTGGCGGCCGCGTTGGCACCCAGGCTGACCTGCGCGACGTAGATGTTC